>NZ_DKJX01000052.1:0-146729 GCF_002454935.1 Massilia sp. UBA6681 | reverse complement strand
AGTAGCACTAGTGCCACTAGTGACACAAGGGGTTTAGCGTGTTTGTCCTGGCTTTTTCCGGTCGCCGTGACCGGCGGTGACCTCCACGCATGGTGCCCCTTTCCCTGATACCGGCCCGATTGGTGTGGAGCGGACGGGGTCAAGAGAGGGAACGGCGGCGGAGGCGGGAAGGTCCGGGCGATATAAGCGAGCGCAGCGAGCGCGTCCGGGGCTTGTCGGTGGAGCCGGCGCACCCGAAGGGTGCCGACCTTGACGCCGGCAGCGGAGCACCAAGACTGGCGGGAGCAGGGAAAGGGACCCCCACCAGCCAGCTACTCCACCCGGCGGGGCGGCTTAGGCGTCAGGATCGTGTCCGAGCTCCGGCCCGCTGGGCGAGCCTGGGTTCTGCCATTCCGATAGCGGGTCGAGATCCGGGGCTTGGGCGCGATGCTCGAGGTAGGAGGTCGTGAAGTCATTGTCGACGGGGGCCTGCTCGGCGCTGGCACTACGTGATTTGAGGTCGCGGGTGAGGTCGTCGAGCGGTCGGGGGTTTCCCGTTTCGCCGATCTGATCTCCTACGTCGATAAGCCGCCGGCCGATGTCCCGGGCTGGTCCGCCCTGTCGGATCAGGTCTTCGGCGAAGCGGCGATAGTCATCCATCGCCGAGTCCAGGGCCAGATCGCTTTCCTCGGCCGCCCGTTCGATGGCGTCGGCGTGGTCCATGATTTTTCCGCGCAGGTCGTCGTAGTCCACGTCCCGAGTCGGGGCGGTGTTCTGGGTTGCGCCCGGCAGTGACGCCCACGCTTCCAGGGCTTCGATCTCGCGCTGTCGCATCATCTCGCGCACCTCGTCCGCGGTGTCGAAGCCGAGTTCTTCCACCAGGGCTGGAGTCGGGTTGAGCATCAGTGACCAGCCGGGGCTGCGGCCCTTGGCCGCGAGTCGCTGGTCCAGTTCTGTCTGGGCCAGCTGGGCGGCGTCGGAGTTCTCGTATGCGGCGAGGTCGTCGTTGATGCTGGCTAGCTCGGTCTTCATCAGCTGGAGTTTCGCGGCGTCCGGGAAGGGCTCATCTGGGGTGTTGTGCAGTTCGTCGAGCCGCTTTCGGTCGGTGTCGAGCTCAGTTCTAGCGGCGTCGACCTGGCCAGGCGCCCTGCCGATCGCGTTCTCGATGCGAGTCATCACGCCGTTGGCCATCGCAGCTCGGCTGGACTTCGCTTCGTCGGCCTCCACGTCCAGCGCCTCGGTGCTGCCTGCGCCCCAGACTCCGAATCGGGAGTCGTCCCGTTGTGGCCAGAGCTGCTCTTGAGTGATGCTCACGCCGGTCAGTGGGAGGTCGCCGAAGCGAAGGATGACCATGTCGTGTTCCATCACGCGGGTGACGTGTAGCGGCACCCCTGCGAACGTGGCGACGTGTGCGGATTCATTGGGGCCTGCTCCGCGCAGTTGAACGTACGCCTCACGCAGCGCCTCCAGCAGACGATCCGAGGCGTCCTTTCGGACGCTGAACGACGTGCGGCCGATGGTGTAGTCCTTCGTCTCCTTCTCGGCCCAGGCCTTAAGTTCCGGGGCGACGGCGGCGAGCTGCTCGAGTCGCTTTTCCTCGTTAGGGATGGAGCGAGTCAGCGCCGCGATCTCCTCGCGGCGGGATCTGACCTCTGACAGGTGGCTCTCGCGTCGTGCGTCGAGTGCTTCTATGTCTCGCTCGAGTTCCACGCGCCGCAGGTATCGGTCATCGCCGGTGGCGATGGCTTTGACCAGAGCGGTCGACTCGGCCAGGTTGTCGGCCGATAGGTCCTCGATGCTGCGGATGGAGCGATCCGCGGCGTAGAGCTGCTCGAGGAATGCGGCCTTGCGGTTGAGCGTCTGCCACATCGCGGTGTCGTAGGTCGCGGTGGCGACATAGTTGTAGACGGCTACCTCTGGGTTCTGGTTGCCCTGTCGAATGATGCGGCCCTCGCGCTGTTCGAGGTCGGCGGGTCGCCAGGGCACATCGACGTGGTGAAGGGCGACCGCTCGTGTCTGCACGTTGGTGCCGGTGCCCATTTTCTCCGTGGAACCCATGAGCACGCTGATTCGGCCGGCGCGGCAGGCCTTGTAGAGCGCGGCTTTGTCTTCGGGCTTGGGATGATCGTGCACGAAGGCGATCTGCTCGGCAGGCATCCCGCCGGCGACCAGCTCGGCCTTGATGGCGGCGTAGATGTTCCAGCGCCCATCATTTTTGGGCACGGACCGATCGCAGAACACGATCTGCAGGCCTCCGCGGACGTCGGAAGGCTCCCCGAAGTCGTCGAGGTAGGCGCGGTCTCGGGCCGCCTCCCACTCGGCCAGGATGCGGGTGGCGACCTCGCGTGCCCGGCCCCCCTCGGTGGGCGGGGCCAGGTGGGCGCTGCGCGGGTCGAGGGAGACGTTGCGGCCGTCGTTGGCGATCTTGAGAGCGTTGTCGAGATCCATCCGGCGGGGGTCGAGAGTGTCGGCGCGGTGGCCAAGATCCTGGATGAAGTCCTTGACCTCCTGGCTGGGCTCGAAGTCCACGACGATGTTGCTTCCGGAGCGCTTTGCGGGCAGATTCACCGGCACCTGATCGCGGGTGACGGCGTCGGTGAACTGGCTGACCATGCCGACCAGGTCCCCGACATTGGCGAACTGGCCGACTCGGGTGACCGAGCGCAGCTTCGTGCCCGACGCGTTGAGTTCAACAGTCTCTGTGGTGTCGGTGAAGTTCTGGCCCCACGCGTCAATGCTGTCGACTCCTGCGTGCTCAAGCAGGTCAGGGCGGAGGTAGGTCTGCATGACGAAGAGCTCGGCGAGGGAGTTCGCGACCGGAGTTCCGGTCGCGAAACAGGCGACCCGCTCGACGTACGCATCGTCGGGAACGCCTGCCGCTGAGGCTTCTTGCCGTTTGCGATCGCGCAGGTAGTCGAGCTTGAGCTTGAGGTCCATCGCCTGATCGGACCCCGGGTGGCTCAGTTCCTGCACGCCGGAGGTGCGGGCAAGGTTCTTGTAGAGGTGGGCTTCGTCGATGAACAAGTAGTCGCAGCCCGATTGCTCGAAGGTTAGGCCTTCGTCTTTGCGGGTGGCGTCCATCGCTTTGTCGAGATTGATCTGCGCCTTGGCCATCGCGTTCTCGATCTGCTTCATCGTCGCCGCGCTCTGGTTGCCGTCCTTGGCCTCGAGGAGCGCCGAGCGCATGGCGTCGATCTGGTTGCTGATGAAGCTAGCGCGGGTTTGAGCCGAGGTCTTCATGCGGGTGAACGCCGAAAGCGGGACGATCACGATGTCCCAGTCCTGCGCTGCGGACTGGGCGACGAGCTTTTGTCGGCCCTCTGCGGTGGTGCGGCCGGCACCGGACAAGACGTTGGCGGCCGGGTACCACTGAGCGGCCTCACGGGCGACCTGGTCCACGATGTGGTTGGGCACCACGATCCACGGCTGGCGGACTAGTCCTAGACGCCGCAGCTCCATCGCTCCCATCAGCATGGTGCCGGTCTTGCCAGCACCGACGACGTGGTTGAGCAACACGGTCGGTTCGTTGACGATGCGCTCGACGGCGTTCCGCTGGTAGGGGTAGGGATTGAAGGTCTTTCCCAGCCCGGGGAAGGTTCGGTGTGAGCCGTCGTAGCTGGGGGCGACGGTGGCGTTGAACCGCCAGTTGTACTCGGTGAGGAGGCGTTCGCGTCGCTCGGGATCGCCATTGAGCGCCCAGTCGGCGAATGCCTCCTGGAGGCGTTCGGCCCGTTGCTTGGCCGCTCGTGTGGCGCCGGCGTGGATGTCTCCGCCGGGGACGGCTTCCTTGTACTCCTTGGAGCGGTTGACCGTGATGGGCCGAGAGTTCATCAGGCAGTCGAGAACCTGCCAGTGGTCGAAGCTACCCGAGCGGTCGCGGCCGAGGGAGACGCCCTGATTGGCCAGGGTTTGCTCGCGGTCGGTACCCACGAAGTTGTAGGACCGAGAGTAGCGGCCCTTCTGGGGCACGAGACCGTAGGCGAGGGCGTCGGTCTGGTAGCCGTCGTACCAGGAGCTGCCTTCGATGACCCACTCGTTGTTGACGTAGCTGACCGTCACGGAGTCCTTGTCGATGCGGAAGGTGTCCGCGATGAACTGTTCATAGTCGTCGGGGCTGACCCAGGTCACTCCCAGCCGGGCGCGGATCCCGTCCTCGATGCGGGCGGGGATGGCCTCGCGCAGGGCGGCCACGTTCGAGCGGTATCGGTCATCGGTTGCTGCGGCGGCGTTCGCCTCGGCGAGCTTTACGCGCACGTTGCCGGCCAGGTAGCGGCTGCGCGGGATCCACGTTCCGGGGTCTTCAGTGGAGCGGAACGCCAGCGCCTCGGCCTGAAGCTGTTGCTCGACGGTGCCAGCGTCGACGTCCATGAGCTGAGCGATCCGCGCGACGTCGACGCTGGCGCTTTCGTCCATGCTCACCGCCAGCGCATCCTGGATTGTCTCTGCGGCGATGATGGGGGTTGCCGGCTCGAGGACGTCGGCGGTGAACATGGCCGCTTTGCGGCCGACCATCCGTTCCTCGTCGAAGTGCTCGAGGGCTAGGACAGTCTGGAGATGAGGGTCGGCGCGTAGTGCGCCGGCCAGGTGAGGTTGTCTCTTCGTTGCCGCCGATTTGGGCTGCCAGGCTTCTTCGTCCAGGCGTGATCGGACACCGTCTGGGATGTCCTGCATGTTCTCGGCGCCGTAGTTGGGCCCCTCGGTGTCGAGCCAGGTGGTTAGAGCGGCCTCGAGGCGGGTGTCGTGCTCGTCTTGTGTGACTTCCGGTGGCTGCTTCCAGCTGAACCGGTTGAGGAACCCGTACTTGGTCACATAGGCGTCGTAGTGCTCGTTGAGTGCGGCGCGCAGGGCGGCCTTATCGGCAGGGTCTCCCCCGTCTCGCTGGATCTGTACGAGGGAAAGCGCGGTGTCACGCAGCTCGAGGATGGAACGCCACTCGGCGAGCCTGCTCTTGGGGCACTTGCTGTCGACCCACTCGGTTCCGTCGAAGCGCTCGATCAGGTTGTGATCACTGTTGTAGCGCAGTGTGTCGCTAGCGACTTCGCCGTGCTTCTCGACGGGAACGACGAGGCCCCGATCGGTGGCCAGGGAGGAGTCGTAGACGACGAGATCCCGGTTGGCGAGCAAGCCGCGGCCGTCAAGAACTGCCGCGTCGATCACGGGGCCGAGGACGTCAGCGATCTGCCTGTCGAGCGGAGCGTCATTGCGGGCCAGGACGCGTAGTTCGTCCTGCCCATACATGCCGTGGCCAGCGGTCAGTGTGCCGAGGATGTGATGGGGGTTGTCGAGGAAGTACTGATTGACGGTGAGTCGGGCCGGTGGGGCGTCCCCGTCGGCGAGATCGGTCCGCACGGTGACGTCATTGGTGCGAACGAACTGGCGGGTCGTTTCAGTAGGTTCCTGCCCATGTTCGCGGACGCGGAACACCAGCAGATCGGTGACGACTTCCGTGCCTGCGACCCGGCGGAAGGCGCCGGTTGGAAGGCGAACCGCGCCGATCAGGTCAGCTCGATCGGCCATAGCGGTGCGAGCGTCGGCTCTCGCTGCGTCGGCGGTGTACCGACTGGTGAGCAGAGCGACGTAACCGCCGGGGGCGGTGAGGTCCAGCGATTTGATGATGAAGTGGTTGTGGATGGAGTGCTGGCCCCTGTTGTGGGCGTCGTCCCACAGCTTGATGTCGCCGAATGGGACGTTTCCGATTGCGGCAACGAAAGAATTGTCGGGTACCGCGGTGTCGGCGAACGATTCATTGCGCACCTGGGCACTGGGATATAGCGCCGCCGCGACTCGAGCGGAGAGGGTGTCGAGCTCCACGCCCACCATCTGTGCATCGGCCGGGGCGTGACCGATGAAGGTTCCACTGCCGCTGCCGGGTTCGAGGACGAGCCCGCCCTGGAATCCGGCTCGTCGTAGGAGACTCCACGTTTCGGCGACAACAGTCGGGTCTGTGTAGTGGGCGTTGAGAATGGTGTGCCGCGCCCGGTTCCACTCGGCTGAGCTGAGTAGCGACTCGAGTTCCGCACGCTCGTCGGCGAAATCGGCTCGACGCGGATCGAAGACTTCGGGCACGGCGCCCCAGCCGGACCACTGCGCGATGATTGCCTGTTCGTCGGGGGTCGCATAACGATCCTCGGCGTCGAGGGTCTGGAGCAATCTAATGGCGGCGATGTTCGCCTCGACTCTGGCCTTCTTGCCGGACGGGACGACGACGTCCCGGGGCGGCGCGTAGTCGACGGGTTCGGGCCGCTGGTCGGCATCGGGGGCGACCACTCCCCCACCGCCGCCGGTTAATGCCAGGCTGGCCGGCTCTTCTGCCACCTCCGATTGACGCACGGGCGCCGGCAGAGGTTCAGAATGGACGTTGATCGTTGCCGGGTCGACCGGCGCCGCTCCGGTGTCGTCGAAGACTAGGTCGAGTTGTTCTGGCTCAGTCCTCTTGCTTCGGACAGGACGCTTTCGCGTCGCTCCAGCTCCCGTTCGACGAGGTCCGTAAACAGTGCTCTGAGTGGATCGTTCGGCGTCTCCGGTATTGGTTCCCCGTCCTCGTAGCGTGTCTGCATCAAATAGGCCGCCATCACTCGGAAGCGGATCGTCTGCTCCGGCCAGACGTCCTCCGTCTGCACGTCGATCTCGGGACTCGGGTCGCCCACCACGTCGGTGTGCGTCCGCCACCGATCCGGGCTGGTCCGCCAGCTCTGGTCCTCGAAGGTCTCCTGGTCCTCCTCTTCGGCTGCCAGTTCCACCTCTTCCCCCAGTTCCTGCCACAGAATCGTTTCCTCGGCCTGCGCTCGTGCCCGGTTGCCGATCTGCACGGTCTCTATGTAGGGCGGAAAGTTCCCCTGATTGTCCGCCCGGAACTGAGCGATCCCCATGCTCCTGAGCCGTTCGGTCTCGTCTCCGATCATCTCCGCCAGCCTCTCGGCCTCCGCCTGAATCGCGGCCTCCAGCGCTTCTGGAGTCGGGTACTCCCGGTCCCGTCCGAGCTCCTCCCATGCCGCCTGAACGGCTCTGCGCGTCATCTCTGACATGGTTGTCTCCTTCGGGGGCATCGTCGCCAAAGCTGAATAGGTCCGGCTGTTCTGACAACGGTGCCTCCACGATCGGCTGCGGTTTCGCTTCACCCTACGACCCCGGAAATGCCTGTTGTGGGACGTGCACCGTGATGATTCCTTCTCATCCATGAACTCTGCCTCCCTGCCCGATTCCGCCAGTTCCCCCCAGGCTGTCTTCAACGTCGAGGGCTAGATCTGCCCAGTCCAGATCCGGCTCAAGTGCGTCGCCGATGAGCTCGCCCACCTCGCGCACGGCCGAGGCGACTGATAGACCTGATTGCGCGACGACAGCTCCGACGGCAGCCGCGATGAGACCCACGCAGTCCGGTCGTCGACCCCGCGATGCCAGGACCGCCAGCAGTCGGCGGTACTCCCCCACGTCAGGCCGAGCTAGCCCAGCGCTCCTCGCCGACGCCAGCTCGAACCCGAGCGCTCGCCCGGAAAGCGCTGCCATCATGTGCAGCTCCGGTTCCGGCACCTCCGAGTAGGTGGACACCAGAACTGCCTCCGCCCTGCGATGCGCACCGACGAACACGCGGCGCCGTGGATCAGCAGCCACGTGGCGGATGTGCGCGGCGAGATTGGACTTCATCTCATTGGTCGCAAGGACTCGAGTTGGCATGGTCTCGGTTATACGCCACGGGTAGGCCTAGTTCTAGGCCTACTTTTTGTCGCCAAAAGAAAGTGCCCCTTGTGGCACAAGGGGCACTTGTTCGAATGGTGGCGCATGTGGCACGTGCGCCACAAGTTCTACCTCTCCAACCTGTCGAGCTTTTCGTCGATCGCCTCACGAATGAGATCGGCGATGGCGTCGTAGTCACGAGCATTGGAAGCCCACACGTCCTTGAGCCTCTCGTGACGCTCCTTTCCCAGGACCACCGACACCTGGCCGGTGCGGTCCCAGCCCTTCTTCTTGCCGGCCCCCCTCTTCTGTGGGCTGGCGGCCTCGACCGGGGCGACCTCGGCGACCGGCGATGGGGCTTCGTGCGGAACGGAGCTCAGGTCGCTGAACACCGATCGCTTCCTGCGGTTCGGGGGCTTGGGGCCCTCCGGCAACTTGTCCGCCATGGTCGATCAGTCCTTTCCCGTGATGGTCGTGAGCATGTCGTCAAAGAACCGGGCGACCTCGACCGCGCGAATTTCGGTGAGCTCGTCGAATCCGTACCCGGCAGCGTTCGCTCGTTGGATGAAGGTGAGTCTGGGAAGCGGGCGGCCAAGGACTGGAATCTCCGCGTCGCGGGCGTAGTCCTCGATCTCAGACACGAAGGCCTCTTCGGTCTTAACGTTGGTTCGGTGCCCGTTGATGACGATGCCAGCGATGTCGATTTCGCGGCCAAGCACGCGTCCGAGCTGATCGTTGGCGGTGTCGATCGTGTTGACGATGCGCCCGACGCCGACGAATCCGGCCGACGACGGGTCGGTGACGATGATGACCGAGTCCACAGCCGCGAACGCATTGGTCAAGGTCAGGCCGAGCGCTGCGGGGCAGTCGATCACGACGAGGTCGTAGGCGTCGTCCGGGAGCTGACTGAGGGCCTTGTGCAGCGTCAGTTCGCGCATCATCGCCCCGGTCAGCGTCATCTCTACTGCGACGTAGTCGTCCAAGCCCGAGGGCACGAGGTCGATGCCATCTCGCCGGGTCGGAACGACCGCCTCGTCGACGCGCACGTTCGTCGACGGATCCATGACGTCGGCGATGGTGACGTCGAACCACTCGTCCGCGTTGCGGGCGGTGAGCTGCTGGGTCAGGTTGCCCTGGGAATCCAGGTCGATACCCAGCGCCTTCTTTCCGCGGGCAGCGGCGGCGTGCAACAAAGACTGCGCGACGGAGGTCTTTCCGACTCCGCCCTTCTGGTTCGCTACTGCAACGATTTTCATGCTTCCTCCCTCTAGTGACCCTAGTGCAACTAGTGGCGCGTGCGGTGCACGCGCCACTAGTTGATTTTGCGTGTCGCTCTAGTCGCGTCGTGCACTGTCGAGGACGATGCGCCCGGGCAGTGCGATCGCCGCCCATTCGATCGTGTCGGTGTCCACTTCAAGACCGAGCTCACGCAGAGCGTTGCGCAGTCCTCCGGTCGAGAACTCGCGGACATGGAAGGGGCCGTCCTCGATGCTGCTGTCGGCAAAGTGGTTGAAGTACTCGATGCGAACCGAACCCGGGCCGGTGACCTCCGGGGTCGCCACCGCTCGCACCTCCTCGTCGCCATGGATGATGCCCTCAACCACGCAGCGGTGGGCGTCGTCCTTCCCGGCAGCCTTGAACAGTCGGGCAAAAACCAGCACCTCACGTGCAGTCAGGTGGGAGGTCAGGGCGTGCAGCACCTCAGCGTCGGCGAGCAGGGACGCGACCTCGGACAGCGCTAGCCCGAGGGCGGCGAGACTGGTGGGTGAATCACTCATGGTGTCCTCCTGGGGTTTCCGGGGGCGGTGTTGCCCTCTCGGTATGCCTTAATAGTAGCACTAGTGCCACTAGTGGCACAAGGGGTTTAGCGTGTTTGTCCTGGCTTTTTCCGGTCGCCGTGACCGGCGGTGACCTCCACGCATGGTGCCGACCTTGACGCCGGCAGCGGAGCACCAAGACTGGCGGGAGCAGGGAAAGGGACCCCCACCAACTAGCTACTCCACCCGGCGGGCAAAGGGCTGTGTCGCATGGCCAACGTCGATGCCGTAGACCACCAGGGTGGACGCTCCGTCTTTATCTCCCTGGACCCGGATCGCGTCCTCGGCGTAGACCAAGAGGTCGTCGCCGACCGTGAACCTCGCCTGGATTGCCGTGGACCACTGAAACAGCTTCGAGTCAACGAACTGCACTTCGTATCGAGTGGGGGAGTGGCGCGCCCCCGGTTGGCCACCGTGCTGCGGGCGCGAGTGATCGTCCACGACCCGCAGGGTCGTTAGTTGGGTGGATCCGCGCTTGGTCGTGATTGTGGTGGTGTGCAGGTGAATGAGAGAACCGCGAACGATCATCGTTGAACCCTAACGTCTCGACTTGAACACACGCGGCACAAGTGGCACTCGTGCCACCAGCACCGCTAGAGCCGCACGCTCTTTGAGGCTATGACGGTCCGGATGTGTTCAGCCCCGTGGGCTGAGCCTGGCCGGGTCAGCATCTGGGGGAGGGGCTGGAAACGCTCGGCACTTCAGTGCCCCATACCCACTCCGCCGTCGACGTTGAGCACGTTGCCGGTGATGTAGCTGGAATCCTCGGAGGCCAGGAACGCGACGGCGGAGGCGACCTCCTCGGGCCGCGCGAATCGGGCGAGCGGGATCATCGAGGTACCGAGTTCTTTGGCTTTGTCGTCCATGGCGTCGGACATATCGGTCTCGGTGAAGCCGGGGGCCACGACGTTCGAGGTGATGCCCTTGATGCCGAGCTCTCGGGCGAACGAGCGGGCCATACCGATAACGCCGGCCTTGGAGGCGGTGTAGTTGACTTGGCCGGGGACGCCGGACATTCCGGATGCGGATCCGATGAAGATGATGCGGCCGTACTTTTGCTTGAGCATGTTGCGGGTCGCTCGTTTGGCGATGCGGAACGCGCCGGACAGGTTGGTGTTGACGACGTCGAGGAACTGCTCTTCCTTCATCCGCATTACCAGCGTGTCCTTGGTGATGCCGGCGTTGGCCACGACGACGGAGACCGGGCCGAAGGTCTGCTCGGCGTAGGTGAACGCGGCATCGACGGACTCGGGGTCGGTGACGTCGCATTCGACGCCGTGGATGCCTTCGCCGACGCCGCTGCCTCGGTGGGTGCCGACGACCGTGAAGCCGTCGCGGGCGAGTCGGGCGGCGATAGCCGCGCCGATGCCTCGGTTGGCGCCGGTGACCAGGGCTACGCGTGCGTCGGTCATGTGTGATCCTCCTGGGGTCGTCGTGCAGAGAACAGCGCGACTTGGCCGACCCGCCGGGTGCTGACCTCGGTGTAGCCGCGGAGCGCGTTCTCCAGTTCGTCCATGGTGTCGTCGGCGTTACCGAATACGCCGAGCTTGTTGTAGGTGCTGTTCAACGCTCGAGCTGCGAGCGTCGCGGTCTCGGGATCGGGGATGAGGGTGGAGCCGAAGATGGTCCCGCCAGGCCGGAGGTGGCCGCGAAGCTGGGAGAGGCGGTCCCACTTCTCGTGACTGGGGATGCAGTGAAGCAGGAAGTTCAGACCGATGGAGTCGAAGCTGTGCTCACGGGGGAGCGGGTCGAAGAAGGATTGCTGGAGGGAGGCGATGGATCTGCCGTGGCCAGCTCTGTCGGCCGCGGCGGCGAGGCAGGAGGCGTTGAGGTCGAGCAGGGTGAGCGAGGGGGAGTCGATGCGCTCGAGGAAGTAGCCGGTCCCGGGGCCGACATCGAGGTGGCTACGGCCGGCGTGGCTGCGGTAGTGCTCGACCATCGTCGCTGTCGGGCATCGCCAGATCAGTCGATTGGTCAGCCCGAGGACGCCCGCGTCGTAGAGCCTGAGAGTGACGGGGTTGTAGATACCTCCGCTGGCGCCGCGATCGCGTGCTTGGCTCATGCAGTTCCTCTTCTACGCAGCATTACAGTGGCCGCCCCGCCGTCCATGTCTGCGATCGGGACCACCTTGGCATCGAACTGGATGCCATCTAACGCGACGGGGAAGACGCCGGTTTCATACAGGTCGTACTCGGTGACGAGGCTGCACAGCGCCTCGTAGCTCAGCGGGGCATCTGCACCGACACTGGTGACGGCGCTTCGCGCAAGGCGGTTGACCAGTGCAAGCGTGATGGAGGCGAACTCGACGAGCGGCCCGAGAAGGTCCGGAGGTTCCTGCGTGCGCTCGGCGAGGACGACGCTGGTGCCGATGATCCGTCGCTGCTCACCCTCGACGCGGAGTCGGCCTCCGCTGAACATGTGCAGCGGGGCAGCGTCCGGAAGGTTGAGAGTCCACTCGTATCCGACCCATGTGTTGTCCGGGTCGAGCACCGCCGCTTTGTAGCGCGTGACAAGGGTGGCGGCGTCGGCCGGGGTCAGGAATCGCCATAGATCTTGAATCGGCCGCTGTTCGCCGGCGACGCGGCCGTCTGCCATGAGGGAAACGTCGTCGCCGGCAGTGACGGTGGTGAGATCGGCCAGGTCCATGACCCACGAGTTGAGCACGCAGCGCTCAACCGGCGGGGTGGGGTGGAGCCAGACGGCGATTCCGGTCGGACCGCACTCGGGGTGCTCGACCAGGTGGTAATCAGCGTGCAGGCCGGGAGTCGAGCATGTTCGGGTGCGGGCGTAGTCCGTGAGCAGCCTCAGACCGTCACGGTCGAGGTCGAGCAGGTTGCTCTTGACGGCCCGTCGGAGCGTGCGTTGGCAGGGGACTCCACCGATGGAGTGAACCATCAGATCTCCATCGCCTCTGTCTGCGAGATCGAAGACGATCCATCTCGGATCAAGCCGCACGTGAAGCCTCCTGACGTGGTCAATAACGGACACAGCCTATGGTTTCGAGCTCAATCTCGGGCGATCAACTTCCCCCCGATCACCACCCTCAGTCGCTACCTGGCGAGGCCGAAACGGTCGTTCTCCGCCGACCTGCGCTGCCGTCGCCGCAGGATTGAACGGATTGCGTCCATGTGGCGTGACACCTGCTCAGGCGTAGCCGCGCGTTCTTCGGCTGCGGCGGCGGCCTCTGCCCGTCGGCGCTGCTCTTCGAGGGCTTGCTGTCGGTGCTGCTCGGCGACCTCGCTTGGCGAGGGGCCGGCGAGCACGTCCCGGAGCCGGGAGAGGCGATGTCGCAGGAAACCGGCCGGATTTTTGATCCTCGAGGGCCAGTCCCGCGGATTCTTCCGCGCATCCTCGTTGAGGATCGTCACCAGATCACGCCCTGTCCAGCGAGTGCAATCCACGAGCTCGTCGATGACGTCGACCAGTGACCCGAGGTGACGCCCGTTGTCGAGGCTCTTTGCTGCGGCGACGAGCTGGGCGGTGACGATGTGTGCCTGGCGAGGCCGCTCTCGGTCTCGGAGTCTGTGTGAGCGCCCGGAGGGCGCCGTCGCGCGCTTGCGCGCGTGTGTGGGGGAACGCTTTGTACGGGGAGTTTTACTCCCCGTAGAACCGCTACGCGGTAGAGACGATTTTGTGTACCACCTGCGGGGAGTCGTCAGCGCCCATGTGGATGCAGCTCGGATCTGGACTCCGTCGTGGTGCACGGCGGCCTGAAACCGTTCCTCGACGGTGAGGTACCGCCCCCGCGCGACCTCGACCGCGAGTTCCAGCGCCGCCAGGACGGCCCGAGCTTTCAGGACAACATCGTGGCAGTACGGACGGGCGCGACCCGCCAGCTCAGCGGCGACCCGGCCGATAGTGGCGTTGGAAGCGGTGACGCCGCGCCCGGTGCTGGAGTCTGCAAAGTGAGCGCACGCCCGAGCTACGAGCAGTACGGTCCGCGAGGACACGCCCCACTTCCGGCACAGCTGCCGGCCCGGAGCGCACGCCAACTCCGCCGCAGCGGCCGTGAGCCACTTGGTGCGGCTTTGCCACACCAAGGCTGGCTGTCGGCCGTCGAGTGCCCAGGAGTGGCCGCGTTGGCCCCGCAGCGTGTTTTCTTTCTCGGCATCCTCGATCCGCTGGCGGATCACGTCGCCGAGGTTGGGTTCTTGCGTGTTATCGAGGTCTATTGGCGCACCCTGCGACTCGCCCAGCATTGACATGCTGGACACCGCATTTGGGTGTGCGCTACCCTCGGAGCTGTCTGGCACGACAGTTCCTTCCATTGGGAGGGAGCGCAGATCAGAAGCAGGTTTGGTCGCCTGTCCTGATCTCAAACTTCAAGGACGTCACCCGATTCCCGTCGGGTGGCGTTCTTTTTTGGTTTGTGAACGCTCCGCTGTGCAGTTGTCACGCAGGTACTCGGTGGTCAGTCGATACCCGCGTCAGTGCATGGTGAGAGGCGTCCTCCTGTTCAGTCGTGGTCGGTTCTTAACCGGCTTGGAGCAGCTCCTGCTGCCCGCCCCGGTGGTCTTTGGGTACGGCTTCGTACGCTTCGACGCCCAGTCGGACGATCTCTTCGACAACCTGCCAGCGTTTGGGGTTGCCGGATTCCCGCCAGAGGCGCTGCACGTCGGCGAACAACTTCTCGTCGATGAGCGCATTGAGTTGAGTGCGGCCTTCAGTGGTACGAGGAGGTGCCATATGGATATTGCTATCACGGGTGTAGTTTCAGGTGTGTTATTTCCTAGGCGGGGCGGCGTGTCGAGCCGGTAATACTTAACGATACAGATGCGCGCTATTGGGTGGAACCCTTGAGCGTGTCGTTGGCGCGCTGCCATGCGTCGCGCACGGCCTCCCGGGGCTCCCCATAGAGGTCGGCCAGGCTGGCACACAGTGCCTCGGACAGTGGCGAGCCCCCCTGCTCGATAGTGGAGAAGGCGCTTTGGCTGAGGCCAACGCGCTCGGCGACCTCGGACTGATTGAGTGCTGCGTGCACGCGCATGTCCGAGAGGGTTTCGCGGCCCGGGAGTACGCCCGTGAGGTCCCGAACGTTCAGCTCGAGAACTTGCGCTAGCGCGGCGAGTTTCGCCGGGGCCGGTGCCGTGCGGCCGGCTAGCCAGTTGCGCACGGTCGAGGGATTGACCCCCACGCGAGCGGCGACCTGGAGGCCCGTGAGGCCGTGTCGAAGCATCGCTCCGCGAGCCACGGAAGGGCTGACATAGCCGGGCCTGCGAGCCACGCAACCTCCTGCATCTGGCGTGCAACTCGCATCATCATCGCAGTCCATTTCGGCCCCCTCGGCCCTTGCGCCGGTATAACTTAACGCTATAGCCTAGCGTTGCAGGCCCGCTAGACAAGCTGGTCTATCAACTAAGTAGAGGCTCACCGGAATTGAGAGGGAAGCCCTTGAGCAAGCACACAGCGTTCGCATACCGTGCCTCCTGCGCCCGTACCGTCGGTACGGCTCCGCACCGGTTGATTCTGTCCCGGCGCGATGAAGCGCAATTCCCACCACACGCGTGTGCTCTGCCGACTGTCGGCGCCCCCCTGGTCACGGGGCGCTGCCCCCTGCCGAGCGCCGCCCTCAGTGATCCGAGGATGCGATGAGCCATACCCAGGGAGACCTCCGTTCGGCCGTTCGCGGAGCAGCCATCGGCGCCTGTACAGCGCTGATCGCGTTCGCCGGCGTGTACGCGGCATCGGCTGCGACTCAGTCGGGAATCGAGGAGGCGACTGCGCCCGCAGCTCGACCCTCGAGCACGCAGGCTGGCGTGGACGTGGCCCAGAAGACGAGCGCGACTCCGCGTTCCGCGAAGGCCGCTCAGTCGACCTCGCCCCGGACGGCTACGCAGCGTCCTGCCCAGGCGAAACAGGCCGGCCTAGCGAAGGCGGTCCAGCCAACCCGTGAGGTGAAGAGGGAGGACAGGCGCGACGAGCCCCGAGAGTCGGCCTCTGAGGTCGACACCGCTCCGGCGCCGCAGGCTCCCACGCAGCAGGTCCGCTCTCCGCAGCCTGCGCCGGTCCAGCAGGCCCCGTCGTATCCCGTTCAGCAAGCCCCGACGTACCCGGTGCAGCAGGCGCCGGTTCGACAGGCTCCCGCTCCGGCTCCCGCTCCGGCTCCCGCTCCGGCTCCCGCTCCGGCTCCCGCTCCTGCACCCGCTCCGGCTCCCGCTCCTGCCCCGGCAGCCACCACGCCCGCCCCCGCCCAGCGCCCGCCCCAGGTCGTGATGCCGACGCCGAGCGCGCCGGCCACCGGCAGCCTGCTGCAGACCATCCTGGCCTTGATGCTGGTGCTCGGCCTGCTGCTCGGCCTGGCCTGGTTCATGAAACGCTTCGGTGCGCGCGTCATGGGCGCCAGCGCCAACGTGAAGCTGGTCGGCGCGCTCAACATCGGCGGGCGCGAACGCATCATGGTGGTCGAGGTGGGCAACCAGTGGATCGTCGTCGGCGCCTCGCCGGGACGGGTCAATGCCCTGGCCACCATGCCGCGCCAGGAAGGCTCGCAAGAGGACGGCGCCACGCTGGCACCGCACGCAGCGAGCGCCGGCAGCTTCGGCGACTGGCTCAAGAACACGATAGACAAACGTAATGCGAAATAAGAAATTCCTGCTGGGGGCGGGCATGCTCGCCCTGGCGCTGCTGCCGCTGGCCGTGCTGGCCCAGCCCGGCATCCCGGCCTTCACCACCAGCGCGGCCCCGGGCGGCGGCACGCAGTATTCGCTGCCGGTCCAGACCCTGATCCTGCTCACGGCGCTGACCTTCCTGCCGGCCGCGCTCCTGATGATGACGGCCTTCACCCGCATCATCATCGTGCTGTCGCTGCTGCGCCAGGCGCTCGGCACCCAGACCGCGCCGCCCAACCAGGTGATGGTCGGGCTGGCGCTGTTCCTGACCTTCTTCGTGATGGGCCCGACTTTCGATCGCGCCTACACCGAGGCCTACCTGCCGCTGCAGCAGAACCGGATCCAGATGAGCGAGGCGCTCGACCGGGGCGTGGTGCCGTTCAAGGAATTCATGATCAAGCAGACCCGCCAGTCCGACCTGGCGCTGTTCGTCAAGATCTCGCGCTCGCCCGCGTTGCAGGGCCCCGAGGACGTGCCGCTGCGGGTCCTGATCCCGGCCTTCGTCACCAGCGAGCTCAAGACCGCTTTCCAGATCGGCTTCGCGATCTTCATCCCCTTCCTCATCATCGACATGGTGGTGGCTTCGGTGCTGATGGCGATGGGTATGATGATGATGTCCCCTGCCGTGATCTCGCTGCCGTTCAAGCTGATGCTGTTCGTGCTGGTGGACGGCTGGCAGCTGCTGCTGGGTTCGCTGACCCAGAGTTTCTACTAGGAGACGCGCATGACTCCCGAATCCGTCATGACCATGGGCCGCACCGCGATGGAGATCACGCTGATGGTCTCCGCCCCGCTGCTGCTGGTGGCGCTGATCATCGGCCTGATCATCTCGATCTTCCAGGCCGCCACCCAGATCAACGAAGCGACCCTGTCCTTCATCCCGAAGCTGGTCGGCGTGTTCATCGCCCTGGTGCTGGCCGGGCCGTGGATGCTGTCCGTGATGCTCGACTACATGCGCGGGGTCTTCACCGGCATTCCCGGCCTGATCGGGTAAGCGGGAGAACGCACGCGTGCTGAGCCTGACCACGGGCGAAATGAATGCCTGGATCGCGGGGCTGATATGGCCGCTCACGCGCATCCTCGGCCTGGTCGCCGCGGCGCCGGTGTTCGGCAATGCCGGCGTGCCGATGTCGATCAAGGTCGCGCTCGGCGTGCTGCTGGCCAGTGTGATCGCCCCCACCGTCCCCGAGATTCCCGCGGTTGACCCGGGCTCCTGGGCCGGCATCCTGATCCTGGTGAAGGAACTGCTGATCGGCGTGGCGATGGGCTTCGCGATGCGCATCGTGTTCGCCGCCATCGAATACGCCGGCGAGGTGGCCAGCATGACCATGGGCCTGGGCTTCGCGGTGTTCTTCGATCCGTCCTCCAGCGGCCGCTCGGCGGCCGTGGCCCAGTTCCTGGCGCTGGTGGCGACCATGGCCTTCCTGGCCGTGAACGCCCACCTGGTGCTGCTGGCGGCGCTGGCCGAAAGCTTCCATGCGCTGCCGATCTCCAGCACCCCGTTCTCGGGCAATGCGCCGCTGGAACTGGCGCGCTGGGGCGGCAAGATCTTCGCCACCGGACTGCAGCTGTCGCTGCCGATCGTGGCCGCGCTCCTGGTTACCAACGTGGCGCTGGGCATCCTGACGCGCGCCGCCCCGCAGTTGAACATCTTCGGTATCGGCTTCCCGGTGACCCTGGGCGTGGGCTTCCTGACCCTGAGCCTGGCCATGCCTTACCTCGGCATGCCGATCGTGAACCTGTTCAACGAGGGGATCGAGAAGGGGCGCGCGGTGCCGCGTGCAGGGGCGGCGCGCAACGCTGCGCCACCGCCGGCGCCGGCGGCGCCCAACCCGGTGCGGGCTGCGCCCGGCTAGTAGGGCGCGCCGGCGAAAGCGGTTTTTCGGTTAGGGTAGCGGCATGACGATGACCCACCGACTGCTCGCGGCCAGCCTGCTGGCTACCATCTCCCTGGCTGCGGCCGCCGCGTCCACCCCACCCGCCGTGCGCGCCGAGATCGACGCCCTGATGGCGAAGATGAG
The DNA here is from genome assembly GCF_002454935.1 of Massilia sp. UBA6681. Taxonomy (NCBI): domain Bacteria; kingdom Pseudomonadati; phylum Pseudomonadota; class Betaproteobacteria; order Burkholderiales; family Oxalobacteraceae; genus Massilia; species Massilia sp. UBA6681. The sequence goes on along the minus strand of NZ_DKJX01000052.1, from coordinate 128,633 downwards.
CGCATCGAGCTGTCAGTTCGAGCGCAACGGCAGCTGGCACAATGCAGCCGACGCCCGTAAGCACCTGCTGCGCAAACTGGACTACATCGAAAAGCGCCGCGAGACGCTCGCCAGCGCCGAGCAGTTCATCGACGTCGCCGCCTCGAAAAGCAGCTTCTCGGGCAAGCCCTATCGGGTCAAGTGCGGCGCCGCGGAACCGGTGAACAGCCAGGTCTGGCTGAACCGGGAGCTGAAGGCGGTGCGCGCCGCCCAGAAGGCCAGGCCCTGAGCGCGCTTGCGCCTGGACAAGCGGTCGCTTGCGTCCCGCCCCGAAAATTATTAGCCGCAATCAAATAGTGCTAAGGTAACTACTTTCACTACGCGAGGGCGATCATGTTCAAGAAACTGGCAGCGGAAGCACTGGGCATCAGCGATATCGGCGTCATCGTCGGGCCGGCCGACTACAACAAGGTCGACGCGGACGACTACTTGTTCAGCGAAGACGGCGAGCAGATCTTCTTCCTCATCAAGAGCAAGAAGGACGAGTACTGCTTCACCAACCTGGCGCTGATCCACGTGGACGGCGATTCGGCCGTGTCCTCGAAGCGCTCGATCAAGCGCTACGACTATGCCTCGCACCAGATCTCCGGCGTGAGCATCGAGACCGCGGGCACGCTGGACATGGACATCGAACTCAAGTTCAGCCTGGACAACACGGTATTCTCGATCGACGTCAAAAAAGCCCACATCGAACAGCTCAAGGACATCTACAAGGCCTTGATCACCATCGGCAAGCAGCAAAAGCGCGACGCGGTCTGCCGCGACAATGCCTTGCGCGCGCTCGATGCCACGGCCTCGGTGCACAAGCTGAACGTCGCTCCCGGCGAGAACGGCCTCGTCGGCCTGTACGGTGATTTGCTGGCGGCCCTGAACACCGCCATGTTCGACACCCATACCAAGCGTGATTTCAGCGACGTATTCAGCAAGTACATCCACAACTAAAACCACGGGGGTCAGGTCTGACATTCGGACACGAACTCGAGCATTGTATTGCTCAGCCCGTGTCTCAATGTCAGACCTGACCCCCATAAGAAAAAAGACCAGGCCGAAGCCTGGTCTTTTGCAATCATCTAGACCTTCAGACGATTAGTAGGTGTAGCTTGCAGCGATGCCGAAGCGGCGGAACTGCTGGCTCCAGCCACCGCGCCAGTCGATTGGGCTGTCCTTGTTGAACACGTTGTCGACGTAGCCGGTGATCTTCACGTGCGGGATGCCGGTGTAGGCCACGCTGTAGTCCCAGGTGGTATTGCTGCCAACGCGGGCGCAGGTGTCCATGTACTGGGCGGCGACGTTCTGAGTCTTGCAGTACGTCGGCTGCGCGACACTGTTGGTGCTGTAGCCGCTCGAGAAGTTCGCCGTGACGCTGTGGTCGAAGTCACCCTTCTTGACGTAGGCATTGGCCACGATGCCCAGGCGCGAGCCGAAGTCGTAGGTGCCGGTCAGGTTCGGGCCGTACGCATTGTCGGTGACGCTGAATTCCTGGAACTTCCACACGTAGGTACCGTCCAGCTTCAGGCGGACGTTGGTGCCCAGCACGTTGACACGGCCGGTTGCGTCGAAGTCGAAGCCCTGGACGCGGGTACGGCCGCTGTTCACGTACGGGTTGTAGATCATGCCCAGCTGGCCGACGCCGCCGTAGTTGACGGCATTGTTCGGCGCGTACTTGCGCACCAGAGCCAGGAACTGGTTGTCGTTGGCGCTGCTGTCGATACGGATCAGCTGGCCGGCCGGCAGGCTGGCTTCGCCGCGCAGGATGTCGACCACCGCACGCGAACCGATTTCGTTACGGCGCTCGATCCAGTAGTAGTCCAGGCCCAGGCTCCAGTTCTTCACCGGCTCGAACACCATGCCGGCGGTCAGCGAGCGCGAGGTTTCCGGCTTCAGGTCCGGGTTCGACGACACGAAGCTCGGCAGGCCGCCCGAGCATTCCGCGTTGCGGAAGGTGTTGGCTTGCGACTTGTCGGCGGTGGTGGCGCCAGGCGCATTCTGCACCAGGGCGTTCAGCTGATTGGCAATCGGGCAGCGGCGCGGATCGTTGACCGAAGTCGCGACCGAGGAACGGCCCAGGCCATTACCCGATTCGACGATGTTTGGCGCACGGAAGCCACCCGATGCGGTGGCGCGCAGCAGCAGGCTGTCGGTCGCGGTGTAGCGCAGGCCCAGTTTCGGCGACAGGTGGGCATCGAAGCCGTCGGTCCTGTCGGCGCGCACCGCAGCCTCCAGTTCGAGCTTCTTGGTAAGCGGCGCGCGCAGTTCACCGAAGAGCGCGTACTGGTTGACCACGTCATCGACTTGCAGGCCGAAGATGCCGACCAGTTCGCCGCGCAGGACATTGTCCGAGCTCTTCATCATGTACGCACTACGGCGGATGTCGGTGCCGAGCGCGAAGGACAGCGGACCGGCCGGCAGCTGCATCAGTTCGCCCGAGATGGTGGCGTCGAAGAACTTCACGTCGGATTCGCCATCGGTGGTGCGGATCGGGAACATGGTGTTCAGCAGGGCCGGATCGTTCTGCTGGCCGAACTTGTAGGTGCCGTTGACAATCGCGTCGGTATAGCCTTTCTGGCTGACTGCGCGGGTTGCCTTGGAGGCGCTCGACTTGGCCCAGCCTGCGGCGGCCCGCCAGTCATAGCTCATCAGGGTGCCGGTCAGGCTCAGCATCACGCGCGATTGATCCGACTCGGTGGTATTGAAGTTGAAGCCCTCACCGGTGTCCATCAGGCGTGCGCGATACTCCACCGGGTAGTTGTACGGATTCTTCGGATGGCCAACCGGCAGTTTCGGATACGAGAATGGGCCGACCATCTTGCCGCCCAGGACGTTGTACCAGATCGACGACGAGCTGGTGGTGCTGCCGTTGCTCATGTTGAACGGTGTGACGATGTAGTCGCTCTCAGCGCCGGCGTAGGAAACTTCCAGGTTCGCATCGATGCTCTGGCCGATGCGGAAGCTGGTGTTGCTCAGGATCGCATGACGCTTATTGTCTGTGGTCAAACCGCTGAACGGCAGGATGTCCATCTTGCACAGCTTGTCGGACGCATCGATGTCAGCGGTTGGGCAGCCCGGAGCTGCGACATAGTTGGTCGCGCTGGTGTAGTAGTTGCCGGTCGGCGAGAACACGCTCTTCGCGTCCCAGGTCGAGCGGCCCGGGGTCAGGCGATGCCAGGCTGGATAGAAATGACGCAGGTCGTCGGTGGTGTAGCCGTTGCGCTTGTAGGCTTCCGCAGTCAGGTAGGTGTTGAAGCCGTTTTTCTCGATATCGCCCCAGCCCACGATGGCCGAGACGTGGCTGTTGCGGTTTTCCTTCAGGTGCTCCGATTCACGGTAGCTGGCGCGCACGCGGGCGCCGGTGAATTCCTTGCGCAGGATGATGTTGACCACGCCGGCGACGGCGTCGGAACCGTAGATCGCCGATGCGCCGTCCTTCAGGACTTCGATGCGGTCGATCGCGTCGGCGGCGATGGCGTCGAGGTTGGTGAAGTTCTGCTGTGCGCCGTCGGACAGGCCGTATGGAGCGATCCGGCGGCCGTTGACCAGGATCAGGGTGTTGACCTTGCCTAGGCCGCGCATCGACACGCCCGACGAACCGGTCGCGAAGCTGCCCGAACTGGCGGTCGCTACGTTGATGGACGAGCTGATCGAAGAGGTCGACGTCAGGATGCCCAGTACCGTCGTTTCGCCGGTCTTCTCGATGTCGTCGCGGGTCAGGATCTGGACCGCGGCGGCCGCTTCGGTCGCGGTACGCTTGATGCTGGAACCGGTCACTTCCACGCGCTGGATCTTTTGCGGATCGATAGTCGGGACTTCTTGTGCACCGACAAATGCTGGGAAGGCCATGCTCAGAGCAACAGCGATCGCGCTCTTGTTAAAAGTACTCTTGTGCTTCACAACGACTCCTGGACAATAAATTTTTCTAGTAAAACCGCATACCTCGTAGCATTTTGTTCACTACTATCTCGACACGCGCACAAATACTCTTACACAACATTGCTTTGCCGCAAAGCATTGATGTGAGTTTTTGTGAGGAAATTTTGCCAAACACTACATTCGTCGCGTGAATGCTACATTTTGTTACTTAACGACAATCGTGCTGTGACAGAAGAGCCAATACAAGCATTGGCATTTGTCATAAACTCATGTCCTTTTCTTATAAAGCACTCGTGATGAAGCCAAATCATATTTGCTTTTTAATTAGCAACACAAAACTATTCTCCATGAGTAAGGCATAAAAAAAGCCGACTTGCGTCGGCTTTTTTGTTCCTGATAAATCTTACAAGTAGTTAAATAACGACAATCCTGACATCGTTTTGAACGACATCTGCGCCGCCTGCAGCGTGGTCTGCTGCATCGAGAAATCGGAAATTGCCTTGACCATGTCCAGGTCCTGCAGGTCGCCCAGGGTGGCCGCGTACTGGACGTCGAGGTCGTCCCCTGCGCTGTCGAGGTAGTCGAGCTCCTTCATGTGCGCGCCGACCGAGGCCTGCACGGTCAGCACGTTGTCGTGAGCCGACTTGAGGTTGTCCAGCGCCGTATTCAAGTTATTGGTCAGCGCCGCCTTGCCGGTCGAGCCGTCGCTTGGGGCGCGCAGCGCGGCGATCAGGTCGGTCACGGTGTTGAAGACCGACTGCTTCTTGCTGGGTTCCACCGTGAACACGTCGGCGTCGGCGGGTTCGCCCTTGATGTCGAAGCTCAGGCCGCCGAAGCTGATGGTCTTGCCCGGCTCGTAGGCCTGGTTGTCGTGTCCCGGGACGGCGGTCCCGGTGGCGCTGTCGACCACGGTGTAGGTGGTGACGGCCGGGCTGCCGGTCACGCTGAAGGTCAATTCGTAGCTGCGTCCCTGGTTCGCCTGCGGCCGGTCGACCACGGCGCCCGGTGAGATGATGGCGGCGCCCTTGTTGGCTTTGTCGGCCTGGGTCTGGAAGACGCCGTTGCCGGTCGGGTTGTTCTCGAACACGGCGGCGCCCGAAGCCGACAGCGGGATCTTGCGCGAAGCGCCCACCTGCAGCTGGCGCTGGCCCTGGTCGCCCTGGTAGGCCGCGCCACCCGGGGTGCGGGTGAAGGGCTGGGTGGTCGCCATGTAGCCGGAGAACAGGTAGCCCCCTGCCCCGTCGGTCATGTTGGACACGCCCAGCAGGTCTTCCAGGCGGCCTTCGAGTTCAGTGGCGAGCGCCTCGCGGTCCTGCGGCTGCATGGCGCCGTTGCCGGCGTTGACCGTCAGCTGCTGGATGTCCTGCAGCAGGTCGCCGGCATTCTGCAGCGCGCCTTCGACCATCGCCAGCGAGGAACGCGCGCTGGCGCGGTTGGTGGCGAACTGACTGTTCATCTCCTTCGACTGGCTCACTTCCAGGGCGCGCGCCGAGGCCACCGGATCGTCGGCCGGGGTCAGGATGCGGCGGTTGGTCGAGAGCTGGTTCTGGGTGCGCGCCAGGGCGCTCTGCAGCGTGTTGAGCTGCGAGGTGGCGTTGTTGTAGATCGACTGGGTGCTGATGCGCATGGGTGTCTCTCGTTACTCGTCTGGTTGCCAGTTAGCGGCCGATCGACAGCAGGGTGTCGAAGATGGTGCCGGCGATCTGCATGACCTTGCCCGCGGCCTGGTAGGCCTGCTGGTACTTGATCAGGTTGGTGGCCTCTTCGTCTAGGTTCACGCCCGAGACGTCGGCGGCGCTGGCCTTGGCCTGGGTCAGCAGCGCGCCGGCGGCGTCGCCGTTGACCTGCACTTCGCGGGTCTTGTTGCCGACCGTGCTGACCAGCTGGGCGTAGGACGACTGGATCGTGGCGCTGCCGTTGTTGAAGATGTTCTTGGTCTGCAGGTCACCCAGCAGGCCGATGTTGCGGGTGTCGCCCACCCCGCCCGCATTGCCGGCGATGGTGAAGGTGTCGCCGTTGCCGGGCGCGCCCGTCATCGTCACGCTGATGCCGCCGAAGGTGTAGGTGGAACCCGCGGCGAAGGCCACGTTGGTGGCCGGCGCCGGGTAGTTGGTCACCACGCCGGCGCTGTTCTTCACGCTCACGGCGCTGCCGGGCGGGAAGCCGCCCAGGTTGCCGCTGCCGCTGTCGAAGGTCAGCGTCACCGGCAGCGCGGGCGCGCCGGTCAGGAAGTCCTGGTCGACCTGGCCTTCGCTGATCTTGGCCGTGCCGGTGTTGCTGACCGGGGCGCTGGTGGCGATCGGCGCGGCGGCGGCGATGCTCGCCACATCCTTCACCAGGACGTTGAAGTTGGCGGCCCCGCCGATGGTCGGGCGCACCAGGAATTCGTCGTCCTTGGATGCCAGGCCGGAAATCCGGAAGTCGACGCCGTCGATGCTCACGGTGGTGCCGGCCGCGTCGTAGGGCGTAACCGCGGTCGAGGTGTTGTCCGACAGGCGGATCACGTTGTAGTTGGTGCCGTCGAACGCGATCTTGTAATCGCTGTCCACCAGCTTGCCCGGGTCGCTGACGACGGCCTTGATGTCGGTGGTGCTGGACAGCGCATTGTTGATGTTCTTGCCCACGAAGGCCGGCGCCACGCTGAAGAAATCCTTGCCGGCCAGGCCGTTCTGGTCGAGGCCGAGCTTGTGCTGGGCATTGAATTCGAAGGCCAGGCCGATCGCCACCTTGCCCAGGGCGCTCTGGGCCGGGTCGAGTGTGCGGCTGCGGAAATCGAGGGCGCCGCCGAGCGTGCCGCCGGACAGGGCGTTATCGGCCAGCACCGTCACCTTGCTGCCGGTGACATAGCCCACTTCGACGCGCGTCTGGTCGAAGGGCGACTTGGTGGCCGCCAGCTGGAAGGTGCGCGCGCCCACCACCAGCGGCTGGCCGCTGCCGATCGAGACCGTCAGGCTGTTGTTATCGCCGGGCATGACGTTGGCCTTGACCTGGGTGTTCAGTTCCATCACCAGCTGGTCGCGCTTGTCGAGCAGGTCGTTCGGCGCGTGCTGCTGGGCGGCGGCGAAGCTGCCGATCTTGTCGTTCAGGTCGGCGATCTGCTGGGCATACGAGTTGATCAGGGTGACGCTGCTCTCGATGGTGCTGTTCACGCCTTCGCGGATCTCGCCCAGGCGCGCGTCGAGTGCCTGGAAGCGCGTCGCCAGGGTGTCGGCGCTGGAGAGCATCGACTGGCGCGAGGGCACCGAGGCGCGGTTGGCCGCCATGTCCTGCACGCCCTTGAAGAAGCCCTGCAGCGACGGCGACAGGCCGGCGGTCTGGTCGGCCAGCATGTTGTCGATCTGGCTGATCTGGCTGTAGTACGAATCCAGGCCGCTCTTGCTGGCCTGGGCATTGCGCACCTGCGAATTCAGGAATTCGTCGCTGTAGCGCTTGATCTGGGAAATCTGGGTGCCGGTACCCTGGAAGCCCACGCCGGTATCGAGCATCGGCGCGGTGGCCTGCACCACCACCTGGCGGTTGTAGCCGGCCACGCCGGCATTGGTGATGTTGTGGCCGGTCGTGGACAGGCCTGCCTGTGCCGCGAACAGGCCGCTCTTGCCAATGCTGAGGAGGTTACCGGACATGTGTTTTTTCCTTCTTAACGGTTCTATCTACGGCAGCAAAACTGAAAACTTGATTTATCGTTCGTAGGGTGGGCGGGTTCCCCGCCCACGCGGTGATCGTTATCGTGTAATTAACCGCATCCGATGATCTTGCCGTTGGTTGAACGCGTGGGCGGGAGACCCGCCCACTCTACAAAATCGCAACAACCCGACGTTCACCATCACGCTAATGAATTCTTGATAACGCGGGTCAGCTTGGCCGCATACTGCGGATCGGTGGCATAGCCGGCGCGCTGCAGCCCGTGGGCGAAGGCCGCGGCATCGCCGCCGCTGCCCAGCACCTTCTCATAGCGCGGATTCTTGGCCAGCATGTTGGCGTAGTCCTTGAACGAATCGGCCGGCGTGTCGTAGGCGCGGAAGCGCTCCACCTTCTGGCGCGCCACACCGTTGACGTATTCCGTGGTCACGGCGGTGGCAACCTTGCCCTTCCAGCCCGGGCCGGCCTTGATGCCGAACAGGTTGTTGCTGCTGCTGCCGTCGGCGTTGCGGATCATGCGCTTGCCCCAGCCGCTTTCCAGCGCCGCCTGGCCGAGCATGAACTTGGCCGGCACGCCGGTGGCGCGCTCGGCCTCGGCCGCGTGGGCATGCAGCTTTTCCTGGAAATTGCGCACGTGCGCAGGCTGGACGCGGCCGCTGGCCGTGGTCAGGGGCAGCACCGGCGCGCCCGGCTGGGTGGCGCCGCTCTTGATCATCGTCGCCGCGTCCATGCCCGGACGCATGCTGCCATCCAGGGGCGCCATGGCCGATGCAGCGGCTGCCGCCTTGCCTGCGGCGACGCCGTCGGCGCCGATGGCCAGCGCCTGGGCGCCCATCTGGTTCGAGGTCAGCTGGCGGGTCAGCACGTCGGCCAGGCCCATGCCGCGCTTGGCCAGGTTCTGGCTCAGCTGCTGGTCCAGCATGCCCGTGAACATCTTGCTCTGCTGGTTGTCCATGATCCCCTCTTGCGGGGTGGCCTCGCGCATGCTCTTCATCATCATGTTGATGAACATGGCTTCGAACTGCGTGGCCGCTTCCTTCAGCGCGGCGGGCGAACCGTTCCTGGCGCCTTGCTTGAGTTCGCCCAGGCCCTTGGTGTCGAGGGCAAACTTGCTGGTCAGGTCGGTGGAGGGAGAGCCGATCATGGTGTTCTAGCGTCCGGGATTAGATGATCTCGAGTTCGGCGCGCAGCGAACCGGCGGCCTTGAGTGCCTGCAGGATGGCCAGCAGGTCTTGCGGCGTGGTGCCGATCGAATTCATGGCTTTCACCACTTCGGCCAGCGAAGCGCCGCCCTTGATCATCAGCACGCGGCCCGGGTCTTTCTTGACGTCGACCGAGTTGTTGCGGGTCACGGCGGTGCCGCCCAGCGAGCCCGGGGCCGGCTGGCTGACGTTGGTCTCGGCGCCCACCGTCACGGTCAGGTTGCCGTGCGAGATGGCGCAACTTTCCAGCATCACGGCCTGGTTCATCACGACCGAACCGGTACGGGCATTCATGATGACCTTGGCCGAGTCCCTGGCGCGCGAGACGTCGATGCTTTCCAGCTGGCCGATGAAGGCCACCCGCTGGTCGCTCGAGGATGGCGTGCGCACGCGGATCACGCGGCCGTCCAGGGCGGTGGCGATGCCGGCGCCGAACTGGTCGTTGATGGCTTCGACCACGCGGGCGGCGGTCGAAAAATCGGTCTGGTTCAGTTCCAGGCGGATCTGGTTGTCCGCGCCCAGGTTCGAGGCCACGGCGCGCTCGACGGTGGCGCCGCTCGAAATCTTGCCGACGGAAAGGTGATTCACTTGCACCTGGGCGCCGCCGGCCTGGGCGCCGACGCCGCCGACCAGCACGTTGCCCTGGGCCATGGCATATACCTGGCCGTCGGCGCCGTGCAGCGGCGTCATGAGCAGGGTGCCGCCGCGCAGGCTCTTCGCATTGCCGATCGAGGACACGGTGATGTCGATGGTCTGGCCCGGCTGGGCGAAGGCCGGCAGCGAGGTCGTGACCATCACGGCCGCGACGTTCTTCAGCTGCAGCTGGGTGCCCGGCGGCAGGTTGACGCCCTTCTGCTGCAGCATCGCCTGGATCGACTGCACGGTGAACGGCGTTTGACTGGTCTGGTCGCCGGTGCCGTCCAGGCCCACGACGATGCCGTAGCCCGACAGCTGGTTCTGGCGCACGCCGGCGATGCTGGCGAGGTCCTTGATGCGCTCGGCCTGGGCCAGCGGAGCAGCGCCAAGCAAGGCGGCGCAGACGAGGACGATGGAAGCGAATTTCATGACAAGGGTCCTCAGAACGGCAGCATCGACTGGAAGAAGCGCGAGAACATATTGCTCAGCTCGGCTTTATCGACGCGGCTGTTGGTGCGGTATTCGACGCGCGCATCGGCGATCACGGTGGACGAGACGATGTTGCCCGGCTGGATGGTGTCCGGCGCCACCATGCCCGAGAAGCGGATGAACTCGACGCCCTTGTTCATGGCCACCTGTTTCTCGCCGGCCACGATCAGGTTGCCGTTCGGGAGCACCTCGGTGACGGTCACGCCGAGGGTGCCGGTGAAGTTGTTCGAGGCGCTCTGGGTGTCGGCGTCCGCAAACTTGTTCGCGCCTTCCAGTCCGACGCTGGCGCCGATGCGGGCCTGCAGCGGGCCCGGCACCGCGAAGCTGGCGCTGCCCGTCTTGCTGCCGGTGCTGGCGCCGGATTTGCCGGCCGAGGTGCGCTCGCTGATGTTCACCGTCAGCAGGTCGCCGATGTGGCGCGCGCGGCGGTCTTCGAACATCGGGCGATAGCTGTTGGCATTGTAGATGGCGCCGTCCGTGGCCGGCGCGGCCTGCACCAGCATCGGGCGGGCCGACGTCGGCCCCTGGACGATGGTGCTGGGAGTGGTCGAGCAGCCTGCCAGCAGGACTGCGGCGGCGGCGACGGAAGACGCGATTTTCATGCTCATGTTCTTACAGTTGTGCCAGCTTCTGCAGCATCTGGTCGGAAGTGGTGATCGCCTTGCTGTTGATTTCGTAGGCGCGCTGGGTCTGGATCATGTTGACCATTTCCTCGACCACGTTCACGTTCGACGATTCGACGTAACCCTGCATGAGGACGCCGGAGCCGTTGGTGCCCGGCACGTTCAGGTTCGGGTTGCCCGAGGCGCCGGTCTCGACGTACAGGTTCTCGCCGCGCGATTCGAGGCCGGCCGGGTTGATGAAGGTGGCCAGTTGCAGCGAGCCGATCTGGGTCGGCGCCACGGTGCCCGGCAGCTTCACCGACACGGTGCCGTCGCGGCCCACGGTGATCGATTCGGCGTTGGCCGGGATCGTGATCGCAGGCTGGACCACGAAGCCGCTGGAGGTGACCAGCTGGCCGTTCTGGTCGGTCTGGAAGGAGCCGTCGCGGGTATACGCCTGGGTGCCGTCCGGCAGCAGGACCGGGAAGAAGCCCGAACCGTTGACCATGACGTCCTTCGAATTGCCGGTCAGCTGGGGGTTACCCTGGGTGTGGATGCGCTCGGTGGCGACGGTGCGCACGCCGGTGCCGATCTGCAGGCCCGACGGCAGGTTGTTCTGCTGCGAGGACTGGGCGCCGGGCTGGCGGATGTTCTGGTACAGCAGGTCCTCGAACACCGCACGCGAGCGCTTGAAGCCGCTCGTGCTCACGTTGGCGAGGTTGTTCGAGATGACGTCGAGGTTGGTTTGCTGCGCTTCGAGGCCGGTCTTGGCGATAAACAGCGAACGGATCATGGGATTCTCCTATTGGCGACGGACGAAGTCCGCCACGTACAGGAGAATTATGCTGGAGCAACTATCAATTCAAAGCGAGGATCTGGGTGGCTTTCGCCGCGTTATTCTCGGCGTTCTTCAACAGGCTCATTTGGGTCTCGAAAGAACGTGCCAGGCTTATCATGTTCACCATCGAATCGACCGCGCTGACGTTGCTGCCCTCGAGGGCGCCGCCGGCCACGCGCACCGCCGGGTCGGCCTGCGCCGTGCCGCCATCCTTCAGGCGGAACAGGCCGTCGTCGCCGCGCACCAGATTTTCCGTCGGGGGATTCACCAGCTTCAGGCGCCCGAGGATGTTGGCGGCTGCCGGCTGGTCGGTGGTGGAGATGGTCGAGATGGTGCCGTCGCCGCCCACGGTGACGGTGACGTCCGGCGGAATCGTGATCGGACCGCCCTCGCCCGCGATGGTGGCGCCGCCCGCGGTGGTGAGCAGACCGTTCTGGCTGGTCTGCAGCGAACCGTTGCGGGTGTACGCCTCGGTACCGTCCGGCATCTGCACCGCCAGCCAGCCCTCGCCCTTGACGGCGACGTCCAGCTCGCGCCCGGTAAGCTGCAGCGCACCTGGGGTGAAGTCGGCCGCCGCGGTCGAATTGACCACGAAGGCGCGCGTCGGCAGGCCTTCGCTCTGCACCGGCACGGCGCGGAACACGTCCAGCTGGGCGCGGAAGCCCGTGGTGTTCACGTTGGCCAGGTTGTTCGAGGTCGTGGCCTGCTGTTCCAGGATGTGCTTGGCGCCGCTGGCGGCGGTGTAGATCAGGCGGTCCATCTTGTGTTTTCCTTGTCGCGGCTGCTCGTCTTGTTGTTGACCGCGTGGGCGGCAGAGCCGCCCACCCTACGGTTCGTGGCTTTTGTAGGGTGGGCGGGTTTCCCGCCCACGCGGTCAAATCACGTATGAATTAACGCAGGTTCACCAGCGTCTGCAACACTGAATCCTGCGTCTTGATGGTCTGCGCATTCGCCTGGTACACGCGCTGCGCGGTGATCATGTTGACCAGTTCCGCGGTCAGGTCGACGTTGGAGCTTTCCACCGCCGACTGCTGCAGCACGCCCATCCCACCGGTATTGGGCGTCCCGAGCAGCGGCACGCCCGAGCTGGCCGATTCCGCCCAGGCATTGTTACCCAACGGTTCGAGGCCGTTCGGATTGGTGAAGTTCGCCAGGATCACCTGGCCGAGCGGCTTGGTCTGGCCGTTGCTGTACTGCCCCAGGATGACGCCATCTGCGCCGGTGGTGAAGCGCTGCAGGTTGCCGGCCGCATAGCCATCCTGGACCAGCCTTTTTTCGCTGGTCGCGGTGCCGTACTGGGTGGAGCCGTTGTAGTCGATGGTGATCGGCATGGTCAGCTCGGCGCCGGTCGGCGGGAACACGGGCAATCCGCCCAGCGGGGTCAGCACGCCGGCAACGCCGGACGTCGCCTTGTTCAGGGCGCCGTTGGAGTCGAAACGCAAGGTGTCGATCAGCTTTGCCGGCACCTTGATGGCGTCGGCCATTGCCTTGTCGATTTCGGCGGGCGTGGCGCCGGGCACCGCGGCTGCCCTGGTCGCGGCCGCGGCGATGTCGGTCTGGTTCTCGGCAGTGGCGCCGCGGGTGCCGGCGGCCGACACCACCATGGCCGAGGCGGCCGCGGCATAGGTGCCCAGTGCCGAAGCGATCGTCGCGGCCACCGGCGGCACCGCCTTGGAGGCGGCTTCCCAGGCGGCGCGGGCGTCGTTGACGGCGGTGAACTCGGGACCGCTCCCCTGCGCCGCGGCAGCTGCCTCCATGGCCGCCATCTCGACACCGTCGACGGCGACGTACACGTTCCAGGCGCCAGGCTCGGCGCCCTTGACGTAGAAGGTCGACAGCACATGCGGATTGCCGAGGGTGTCGTACACGCTCATCGGGCTCTGCTTGTTGTACGAGGTCGGATCGTTTGCATTGAAGGTCGAGGTGGTCGGCGGCAGGCTGCGCGAATCGAGGTTCATCTCGATCTTGACGGCCGTCGTCTTGACCGGCGCCAGGTCGGACGTGTCGATCCGCAGCGGCGTCGGCGCGCCGGCCACCAGCTGGCCGTTCTGGTTCAGGCCGTAGCCGGTCAGCTTGGCGCCCTGCGCATTGATCAGGAAACCGTTCTTGTCCAGCGAGAACTGGCCATTGCGGCTGTACTGGACGATGCCCGAGGCTTCGGTACGGAAGAAGCCGGCGCCGTTGATGGCGATGTCGAGCGGATTGTTCGAGGCTTCGACGTTACCTTGCGTGAACTGCTGGGCGATGTTCGCCACTTTCACACCGATGCCGGCCGAAATGCCGCCGGCGCCGTTCAGCGAGTTGGCGTAGACGTCGGCGAACTGGGTGGTCGAGCCCTTGAAGCCGACCGTGCTCGCGTTGGCGATGTTGTTGCCGATGACGTCGAGGGATTTGGCTGCGCCGTTCAAGCCGCTCAGGCCTTGCTGGAAAGACATGGTGTACTCCTGAAGAATGAATGAAGTAAGCGGCTCGGCTTACAGTACTTGTTTGATATCGGCCATCGTGACGGCGCCCTTGACCGGCAGGTTCAGCTTGATACCGTCCTTGCCCCCGGTGGTGACGCTGGCCACGCTGTCGAAGGACAGGGTGCGCGCATCCTTCAGTTCCTCGCCGCCGCGGCTCGCGACCACCTTGTAGGTGTAGGTGCCGTCCGGCAGGGTCACCGGCTTGCCGTCTTCGCCCAGCTTGTCCGGATCCGGCACGCCGTCCCAGGCGATCGGCACGATACCGGCTTCCTGGGGGCCCAGGTCGATGGTGGCGACTTCCTTGCCGGTGGCGTTGCTGGTGATGACCACCTGCACCTTGTCGGCCGCGCTGTCGAGTTCCACGCCGAGGATGGCCTTGCCCTCCTGCAGGCCCAGCTTGTAGCCCTCGACCAGCACGCCGTGGCCGATCAGGTTGGTTGCCTGCATCGCTTCGGCCGACTGGTAGCTGCTCTTCAGGGACTCAAGGGTGGCGTTGAGCTTGTTGACGCCGGTGACGGTCGACAGCTGCGCCAGCTGGCTGGTGACCTGGGCATTGTCGAGCGGGTTCAGCGGATCCTGGTTCTTCAGCTGGGTGACCAAGAGGGTCATGAACTTGTCGGTATCGGCCTGGACGCTGTCGACTTCGGCCTTCTTGCCGTTCATGGTCGACATCAGGTCGGTGACGTTGGCGCCCGGGTTGGCGGTGTTAATCGTGGTCATGGTTTATTGATCTTTATTGACCGAGGGTCAGGGTCTTGAGCAGCATGGTCTTGGCCGCGTTCATGGTCTCGACGTTGGTCTGGTAGGAGCGCGAGGCCGACAGCATGTTGACCATCTCGTCCACCACGTTCACGTTGGGCATCGCCACATAGCCCTTCTCGTCGGCCAGCGGATGCTTGGGGTCGTAGACCTGCTTGAGCGGCGACGGATCCTCGACCACTTCGCGCACGCGCACGCCGGTGGCGCCGGATTGCTGCGGCACGGCTTCGAACACGACCGCCTTGGCGCGGTAGGCTTCGCCGCTGGGGCTGGTGGCGCTGTCGGCATTGGCCAGGTTGGAGGCCGTGGTGTTCAGGCGCTGCGCCTGGGCGCTCATGGCCGAACCGGAGACGTTGAAGATATTGAAGAGCGACATAGTCTATTAAACCTTTTTACTGTCCCTGGATGGCCGCCAGCAGGCCCTTGATCTGGTGGTTGATCATCGTGATGCCCGCTTCATAGCGCAACGCGTTGTCGGCGAACTGGTTGCGTTCCACGTCCATGTCCACGGTATTGCCGTCCACGCTGCCCTGCACTTCGCCGCGGTACAGCACCGGGGTGCCATTGGCCAGCACGTCGCCGGTCGCGGCGCCGCGCGGCAGGTGCCTGGGCGCGGTGGTGGCCAGCGGGCCGCCGGCGCCCTTGGACGCGAGGGCATTCTGCAGCGCGCTTGAGAAATCGATGTCGCGCGCCTTGTAGTTCGGGGTGTCGGCGTTGGCGATATTCGACGCCAGCAATTCCTGGCGCTGGGCGCGCAGGGACAGGGCCGTTTCATTGAAACTCAGGTACTGGTCGATCTTGCCGATCATGCCGCCTCCGCTAGAGACTTGTTGGGACAGCACCGATGATACGTACGGGCAACACTTCCCAATCGATCGATAAAGATGGGCAAACCCCGGCTATTCAAAGTTTCGCCAGAGAATCCCACTGCCTAGAATGGCAGCATCTCCCACCTGCATCCGCCGGATTGACCATGAAACGCACCATCGCCGCCGCCCTGCTCGTCCTGCTCGCCCCGCTCGCGAGCGCACAAGGCCGCCAGAACCTCCCGGCCCTGCGCACGGTCGTGGAACAGTACCTGCAGAGCCAGAGCGCCGGCCTGCCGGGCCAGGTAACGATCAAGGTGGGGCAAGTCGACCCGCGCACCAGCTTGGCTAGCTGCCCGGCGCCGGAAGCCTTCCAGCAGCCGGGCGCGCGGGCGTGGGGAAAAACAACGGTTGGGGTGCGCTGCACCGCTCCCTCGCCCTGGACGGTGTATATTCAGGCCACCGTGCAGGTGATGGCGGACTACGTCGCCGCCGCCGTGCCGCTGGCCCAGGGCCAGCCGGTCGACGCCACCCAGCTCGTCATGATGAAGGGCGACATCGCCGCCATGCCGAACGGCATCATTACCGACATGGCCCAGGCCATCGGCCGCACGCCGACCGCCTCCCTGCAGGCCGGTACGCCGCTGCGTCTCGATACCTTGCGGTCGCGCCCGGTGGTCCAGCAGGGCCAGGCGGTGCGCCTGGTGTCGAAAGGAACGAATTTCTCGGTATCAAGCGAAGCGAAGGCGATCAGCAACGCCGGCGAAGGCCAGGTGGCGCAGGCGCGGACCCAGTCGGGCACCGTGGTCAGCGGCACCGCACGGGCGGGCGGGATCATCGAAGTGGCGATCTGAAACCACGCCGCATATTTTCATGGATGGCCTTTTCTGCACTAAAGTTTGTGAGATCGCTGCCGATACAGGATGCAGATCCCGGAGTTTCCGCTCCGAACAGAGAAGGATGATGCTGTGAAAATCAACGATACCCTCAAGGGCAACCCAGGCCTTCAGCCCACCAACACCAACGGCGCCGCGAACGCACGCGGCGCCGACAAGGCCGCCACGACCGCGACGACCACCCAGGTCGCGACCGACAGCGTGCGCCTGTCCTCGCAGGGCCAGGCCATGGCCAATGCCGTGGGCGGCAACAACCAGGTGTTCGACACCAAGAAAGTCGAGCGCATCAAGATGGCCATCGCCGATGGCCAGTTCCAGGTCAACTCCGAGAAAGTCGCCGACGGCCTGCTCGACACCGTGCGCGACTTGCTCCATTCACGCAAGCGATAATCCTTCATGCCCACCAGCCCAATCTCGACCGTCCTTCAAGAACAGCAACACCTCGGCTCCCTGATCGAGCTGATGAAACAGGAACAGCAGCTGCTCGTCGCAGCTGACGCCGATGGGCTGGCGGAAACCACTCCCCGCAAGAACGCGCTGCTGCAGGCGCTCGCCGATTTGTCGGCCCAGCGCCACGCCGCGCTGCTTGCGGCCGGCTGCGAAGGCTCGGAAGCGGGCATGGAACCCTGGCTGGCGGTCGGCGGCAATGACGAAGCGAGAACCCAGTGGGAAGCGCTGCTGGCGCTGGCCCGGGAAGCCAAGGAACTCAACCGCGTCAACGGCATGCTGATCAACAAGCAGCTGGCGCACAACCAGGGCGTGCTCAACGCCCTGCGCATGCCGGCCGGCGCGGACGCGGGCGGCGTGTATGGCGCCAGCGGCCAGGCTGTGGGAAGCGGGCCATCGAAGCGCTACGTGATCGGCTGAGCCCCCCTCCTTCTCCACGAAAAATGGCCGCTTGCGCGGCCATTGTCGTTTCTACGGACTACCTCTTACTTGCTAAAGGCTTTCAGGTCGGTCTTGCGCAACAGCTCGACGTTGGCACGCTGTTCCTTCGTGAACTTGGCCAGCATCTCGGCGGCCTGTTTCTTGTTCATGGTCGGTTCGAGCCCGACGAACATGCCGGCGTGCAGCATGGCGTAGCTGGTCAGCGCGAATTCGCGAGTGCTCATGCCATGCCTGGCCAGGATCGTCTTGGCGCGCGGCTCCTTGTCGAGCACGCGTGCGAACTCGTCGGCCGACATGTTGTTGCTCTTGCCGTCGTCCTGCTCTTCCTCGTCGTCCTTTTCCAGTTTCTTGAGCTCGGGGCCAGCGGCTTTCATTTTCGCCAGCAGTGCGGGCGTGAGCAGGAAGCGCTCTTCCGGATCGGCGGCGCGGGCGTGGCTGGCGCACAGCAGCAGTGCGACGAAGGCGGCGGCGAACAGGCGGGTCATCTTCATGGTGCGTCCTTTGAATGGTGCGAACAGGTGCGCAGTATAGGATGGCCTTCTTTCGGGGGAGACCCCCACGGGTGGTGGAATCGCTGCGGGTGTATGCAGGAAAAATAGGGCTTGGTTCGGCCTAAAGGACCCTGCAGGCCGGACAGGACAGCCTCTGGGGCGCGGTGATCGCGCTCGCCATTTTCAACGCTTCAGGCGCCTTGCACTCATGCCCCCTTTCTTGCCACGCTCGATGGACTGAAACTGGAAAGCCCCGACATCTCGGAGCTTTCTAATACGTTTACTGCTTACGCAACTTTATTAGCCGCCAAATCCCACCCGCCGACAGTCGAGCCGCCACCTCCGCCGCCGATTTTCTGTTGCGTGTACTTCCATTTCACCTTGGAGAATTTCAGGCTCACATGCTCTTGCAGAATCGCACCGGCTTCGATGCCGGGTGAAATTGCGCCGATTAGTACGTTTTCCAGCTCGATTTCGAAATACTTGATAGGATTGCCGTTACCGTCGGCGCGCATGAACTCGAATTTTGCCTTTGGAATTGTCTTTCCCATGGCGCAGGTCTGCATGAGAATTGGCGATGACAAGTCTGCCATTTTGCTGAACGTGACCTCTTCCAGCTGACTCTTTCTGCCGTATGCCCACCGGAAGTTGATGCGGTTGCGCTGCGGGGCTGAATAAGCCCCCAATTCACCGATGCGCACTCGATCCAGTCTTTGTGCTTGTCGTCTTGCGACTCGCCCTTGATGCCATCGATTTGCAGATAGACGTCGATTGCCATGATTCCTCCGGTATTTGTTGAGCTTGTTATGCTGCCTTAACTAATGCAGGGGCCGGTTGCGAGGTGTCAATAGCTCATTCTTCCGCAGTGATAAGTTGATCATTTCCATCGACTGTGGAGCTAGATATGATTAGCAACGATCCCAAACCCTTAAAACCCACTGCAAGAATGAAGATGTCGCCTGAAGGGCGTGCCCGTCTCCGAGCAACGGAGAAAGCCATATACCGGTATTACAACGACATGGGGAAAAACAAGGGGCATTGCACTTGGGGCGTCGGTATACTCGCCCACAAAGGTGTTTGCACAAATGAAGAGTTGGGCAGGAAAGTATCAGTCAAGATGGTTGACCAAGAATTTGAGCGAAAGATTGCGGAGACGGAAGCAATCATTCACCGCAATATCACTGTCGAACTTAATCAAGATCAGTTCGACGCGCTTTGCAGTCTAGCTTATAACGCAGGGCCGAAAGGCTCTAGCGACACTTTTATGTTTGTGAACCGCGGAGATTTTGCCGGCGCCGCAAACAATATGTCGTTAATGATTAAGGTCACGGTAATCGAGAAAGGCAAAAAGAAGCTTGTGATAGCTCCCGGACTAATCAAGAGACGTGCTGAAGAGAGCGCGCCATTCAGGATCGAAAAAGCCGCCACTGCCACTAGCAAATGAGGAGAACTGCAAATGTCGTTCCTTCGAATTCTACCCTTGATCCGACGCGCCAGTTTTCTGCAATTTTTTTTAACACTGGCTCTTATAATACCGCCTTCAGTCGAAGCTTCAGACTCAATAGAACGTATCGTGACGGGCCAATGGCGATTTACCAAGCCGATTGATAGTGCTGACATCGCCTCTCTCGATGAACGTGAGGCGGCGCAACTAGTCGGCCATATCTTTACGATAAGGAAAGATAAAGTCGCGTTTGGTGACCGAGATTGCGGAGATACCAAATTTGAAGCGCAGAGAGTTGAGCCGACCCTGTATGTGCGTAAAGGATGGAACTCAAACGTCGAAGGGCTCAAACTCCCCAATCCCGTCACAGCTGTTGAAATAAGTTGCACTACGGTTTTTATCTTAAATCGGAACAGGCTTGTTATATTCTGGAAGGGCTGGTTCTTTGATGCCGTGCGAGTTAAGAGGTAATTACTGGCTTATATTAGTTGGTCCAATAGGTTTCGCATACCGATGTATTGGCACGCTCGGGTGTTCAACATGCCTGTCTGACGCAAGCATCGGCAGGCCAGCCCAGCTTGCCCCGGTCGTGACCATCTGTGCATTTTCCCAGCCTAGCAGCCTGTAAACTTTGGGATGTCGCCACAACGAAAACTTCGCATTGCCAACGTGCTCATGGCCGTCGGCATCGTACCCCTCCTGCTCGGCCTCGGCTGGATCGCTGCCGTCATTGCCTTTGCCCGGCAGCACAAGGGACAGATCGGAGGATCCGAGGCCTTCCTGATGATCGGCGTGCTGTTCCTCACCTATGCATTCGCGCTGGTCGTCAGCGGCGTCAGCGCCTTGTGGTCTACCCTTGTCGCAAGGCGGAACGCCGGACTGCGTACCCGCGCATCCATGATCATCCGCGGCGCCACCTGCCTCGTCCTGCTGGCACCGCTGCTCTGGTATACCTGGATGACGTTGGGTTTCTCCTGAGGCCCTCAGTCGCCGCGCAGTGCAATGTACGTCGGCGCGTCGCGCTCCACCCGCAGCCTGTCGCCCTCTTTGAACAGCTCCGTCACCTGGAGCGCGCTGCGGCGCTGCGCAGGGCCGTCGGTGCCGGTGCCGGCCCCGCCCTGCACGTTGCCGCGGCCCGGATGCGTGAAGTAGAACAGCCACGCGCGGTCACCGACCACCACGACGTCGGCATGGCCGCCGATGACGCCGTCGTCGACGCCCTTGCCCGGCTGCTGCAGCAGGTTGTCCGGCTGGCGGGTCCAGTTCACGGCATCCGTTGATCGGTACACGGCCAGGCCGCGCCACACGTCGGTGATCATCCACCACGCGCCGCGCCACTGGAACACCTTCGGCCCTTCGCCGGCCTGGTCGGCGACCACCTTCCCGCGTCCGGTCCAGTTCTCGAGGTCCGGGCTGTCGGCGTAGTAGATCGACTTGCCGTCGCGCTCGTTGTTGTACCACATGCGCCAGCCGCCGCCAGGAAGCCTGGTGACGGCGGCGTCGATGACGCGGTCCGAGGCCAGCGGGATGTCGCGCGCGTTGCGCCAGGTGCGCAGGTCGGTGCTGGTGAGCTGCACGATGTGGCGCGGGTGCTTCCAGTCGGTGAACACGCCCGGCACCACGGTCAGGAACATGCGGTAGCTGCCGTCGTCGGCGCGCACCACGTCCGGCGCCCAGTGCGTGGCATCAAGTCCGCCGAGCGCCGCCGGCAGCTCGATGTCGGCGGTGCCGACATAGCTCCAGCTGGCGCCCTCATCAACCGATTCGGCGATGCCGATCTTCGTGCCGTGCACCCACGATACGCCCGACAGGCCGGCCGCGTTGGCGCGGCGGTTGGTGTAGAACATCCACCAGGTGCCGCGCGCGGCATTGCGGATCACGACCGGGTCGGCGGCGCCGTCGAAGACGGGATCGCGGAACAGCGGCTTGGCGGCGATGCGGCCTTCCGGGGATGCCGGCACGGCGGCCGGTGCGGTTTGCGCGGCCGCGTGCGCGCCGGCCAGGATGGATGCACAGACGAGGCAGCGCAGCAGGGTTTTCATCGGCAATCGGGAAAGAGATGGTCAGCCCCCGAGTATCTGGAGCGACGCTATCCCAGTCAATCCTGTCGGCGCGGATTCAGGAAAGAATCACAAACCTGAGCATATCGTGCGAAGCCCCCACGCATGCATGCAAGTAGCCGCGCAAACAAACTTGGGCACCGGCCTTCGCCGGTGCGACGGTCTTACGGCCAACGGTAATAGTCCAGAGTAGCTCTAGGCCGGCACCTTGCCCAGCATCGCCGCAATCGCCTGCGGCTCGACCGGCCTGCTGAAGCAGTAGCCCTGCATCTGGTCGCAGCCGCGCGCCTGCAGGAAGGCCAGCTGCTCGCTGGTCTCGACGCCTTCCGCGATCACGTTCAGCTTCATCGAATGCGCCAGCGCGATCACGGCGTTGACGATGGCCGCGTCGTCGGCGTCCTGGGTCAGGTCCATCACGAAGGAACGGTCGATCTTCAGGCTGTGGATCGGGAAGCGCTTCAGGCTGGCCAGGCTGGAGTAGCCGGTGCCGAAGTCGTCGATGGCCAGCTGCACGCCCATCGCGGCCAGGCGGCCCATGGTCTCGGTGGCCGCGCCCGGGTTCTCCATCAGCACGCTCTCGGTGATCTCGAGGGTCAGGAAGGCCGGGTCGCACTCAGTCTCCGCCAGCAGCGCGGCAACGCGCTGGGCCACGTCCTGGCCCAGGAACTGGCGTGCCGACAGGTTCACGCTGATGCGCACCGGGGGCAGGCCGGCGCGGCGCCAGGCCACCTGCTGGCGCATCGCGGTGGCCAGCACCCAGTCGCCGATCGGCACGATCAGGCCGGTCTCCTCGGCCAGCGGGATGAATTCGGCGGGCGAGACCATCGGCCCGCCCACCGGCTGCCAGCGCAGCAGCGCCTCCACGCCGGAGACCACGCCGCTGCCGATGTCCACCACCGGCTGGTAGTGCAGCAGGAATTCCTCGCGCTGCAGGGCGCGTTGCAGCGCCCCTTCCATGCGCAGGTGCTGGGCCGCCTGCTCGCCCATCTCGGCGGCGTAGAAGGAATGATGGTTGCCGCCCTTGCCCTTGGAGCCGTACATGGCGCTGTCGGCGTTCTTCAGCAGGGTGGCGCTGTCCTCGCCGTCGCGTGGATACATGGCGATGCCGATGCTCCCGGACGGGAAGACTTCCTGCCCGCACAGGAGCATGGGCTGGAACAGGTTGTCGAGCAGCTTGCGCGCCACCTTGGCCGCGTCGTCCTGGCCCGCCAGGTCGGGCAGCACCACCACGAATTCGTCGCCGCCCTGGCGCGCCACGGTGTCGCTCTCGCGCAGGCTGCTCGACAGGCGGCGCGCGATCTCGACGATCAGGGCGTCGCCGGCATCGTGGCCGAGGCTGTCGTTGACGTGCTTGAAGCGGTCCAGGTCGATGAACATCACCGCCACCTGGCGCCCCGCGCGATGGGCGTGCATGATGGCCTGGCCCAGGCGGTCCTGCATCAGGACCCGGTTGGGCAGGCCGGTCAGGGCATCGTGGTTGGCCAGGCGCAGCAGGGCTTCCTCGGCCTGCTTCTGGCGCTGGATGTCCTTGATGACACAGATGAAGCGCTGGTTGCCGTTGGCGTCGCGCATGCGCGACACGGTGACGCTGACCCAGACCCGGGCGCCGTCGCGCCGGATCAGGCGCTTCTCGCGCTGGTAGTCGCTGATCTCGCCGGCCTTCAGGCGGTTGATCAGTGCCAGCTCGTCCGGCAGGTCGTCGTCGCAGGTCAACTGCTGGAAGAAGCGCTGCAGCAGCTCGACCTCGGAATAGCCGAGGATGTGCGACATCTTGCTGTTGGTACGCAGCACGCGGCCGTCGCTGCCCAGCAGCGCGATGCCGACCGCGGCCTGGTTGAAGGTAAGGCGGAAGAACTCCTCGCTCTCCTGCAGGCGCAACCTGGCCTTGCGGCGGAAGGTGATGTCCTGGCCGATCAGGAGCAGCATGTAGCTGCCGTCCTTGCGCGCGCGGCGGATGTTGAAGTCGACGTAGCGCACGCCGTCGGCGCGGCCGTCGAGCGTGACCAGCACGTGGTCGTGGCGCGCGCCGGAGGCCAGCGCCTCGGCGGCGCGGTCGGCCAGTTCGCGGCAGGGAATCAGCTCTTCGAGCGCGGGTTTCCGCTCCAGCAGCAGGCTGTCGGGCACGCCCAGCAGGTCGGCCATGGTGCGGTTCATCGAGCGCACGCGCAGTTCGGCGTCCACCACCACCAGGCCGGCCGGCATGCCGTCGATGACCTGCTCCAGGTAGTTCTGATTCTGCAGGCTGCTGCGCTGGCTGGCATGGGTATAGGTGTCGAGCGCCAGGCCCATGTCGAAGCAGACGATCTTCAGCACCGCTTCCAGGGCGGCGCGGAAGCGTTCCGGCTGCCCGCGCAGGCGGCGCCACAGCAGGCCGGACAGCTCCGACAGGTATTTGCGGTAGGCCCCGATGTACCACTTCGGATCGAGCCCGATCTGCTGGTGGGTCGCGCCCACGCGCAGGCGCTCGCGCATGTATTCCTCGCCATACTCGCCGGCCGTCAGGCTGCTGAAGTAGGCGGCCTGCACGTGCCGCAGGCGCGCCTCGGCGCCGTCGCCCAGCATGCCGCGCAGCTTCGGGAAGGACATCAGGTGCGCGTAGAAGCGGTCCGAGAAGGCGTCACGATGGGACTCGAGCAGCGCGTGCACGTCGCGCAGGGCCTCGATGTCGGGCTCGTCCAGTTCCAGGTAGGCCTTGCGCGCCGCGACTTCCTCGCAGTCGAGCCCGATCTCGCGGGCGAGCTCGTCAACAAGGTCATGCAGGGCGTTCATGGCTTAGAAAGGAGAAATATTTACGGGAGGATAGTTTGATTGCATCATAGCAATGGCTCTGTCCCGAATCGAGCAAATAATCACAGATAATCACATCTGTTGTTAATAGGCCATACTCACGGTGTGGTTTTGTTGCCCGCGGTAAATATACGCTTGGGATTGCTCAAGATGCGGTCGCGCCGGCGGCGCACAGTAGGTTCAATCCCAACTGCAAGGAGCCCGCCATGCGCCACTCAATCCTGCCGCGCCCGCTGCTGTCCTTGACGCTGGCCCTGTCCGCCCTGCCCGCGCTGGCGCAGGACGTCAACGTCAGCGTCCAGCCCGTGCGTGAAAAATTCGCCCGCAGCGACGAGGTGCTGGTGCGCGTCACCCTGCAGAACAACAGCGCCACGCCGCAGTTCCTGCTCAAGTGGCACACCCCGGTGGCGGGCGTGCAGGCGCCGCTGTTCGAGGTGCTGCGCGACGGCCAGCCAGTACGCTACCTCGGCATCAAGGCCAAGCGCCCGGCCCCCGGCCCGGACGACTACCTGCGGCTGGAACCCGGCGCCACGCTCACCAGCACGGTCGAGCTGTCGGCGCTGTACGAGATGAGCGTCACCGGCCCCTACCAGCTGCGCTACCGCACCGCCTCGAGCGGCCTGTTCGCCGCCTCCGGAATGCGCCCGGTGCCGGGTGCGCTGGCGTCCAGCCAGGTCGGGATCTGGATCGACGGGCGCCTGCCGCGCGGGGCCAGGCCGCCGGCCAAGCAGGCCGTCGCCGGCGCCGCCTCGCTGGAATTCAGCAAGTGCTCGAACGCCCAGCAGGAGCAGCTGGCGGCGGCCGTGGACGCCGGCAAGGCGATGACGGTCGACGCCCACAACTACCTGGCGGCGGGCGCCGGGGGCGCGCAGTACGGCGCCCGCTACGGCACCTGGTTCGGCGCCCTGGATGCCGGCCGCGCCGCCACCGTGAACACCAATTTCACGGCGATCCGCGACGCCTTCGAGACCAAGCCCCTGAAGATCGACTGCGGCTGCAACGAAAACTATTTCGCCTACGTGTATCCGGCCCAGCCCTACGCGATCTATGTCTGCAAGGCGTTCTGGACCGCGTCCCTGACCGGCACCGACTCGCGCGGCGGCACCCTGCTGCACGAGCTGAGCCACTTCGACGTGGTCGCCGCCACCGACGACCACGTATACGGCCAGCAGGGAGCGGCCGAGCTGGCCAGGACCAATCCGGCGCATGCGGTCAACAACGCCGATTCGCACGAGTATTTCGGCGAGAACACCCCGGCGCTGGACTGATGTAGGGTGGGCGGGTCTTCCCGCCCACGCGGTGATAGTTGGAGGATAAAAGACGCGTTACGATGATCTCGCCGCTGGTTGACCGCGTGGGCGGGGGACCCGCCCACCCTACAACACCGAAGGGCCGGCAACGCCGGCCCGTTTTCATTGGCTGAAACTGAACTTCACCGGCGCGGCCGGACTGTGTTTTACCGCGTCGAGCTGCGTGAGATTCGCCAGCCACGGCCCGTCGTAACGGATCTCGTAGCCCTGCTTCCCTTTCCTGAAAGCGTAGGACGGCGTGATGTCGATGGTGTTCATGTGCATGCTGTGCGGCGCCACTTCCTGCCAGTCGCTGGCCGTGAGCGCGCCGCGCTTGACCATCATGCCCACATAGTCGAGCGGCCGGTCCCTGGCGTCGCGCAGCTCGAAGCGGCGGCCGGTGATCTCGTCGCCGGCGGCGATTTCGCGCGGGATGTAGATCGCGGTGTCGCCGCGGTTCTCGACCAGCAGGCGCACCCGTACCGTACCGCCGCCGGTTTCGACCTCGAGCTGGTGGCGCACCTGCTCTTCCTTCTCCTGCGCGCCGACGACGCCGGCTGCGCTCACCAGGCCTCCGAGGACCAGCAGGGCCGGCGGCAAAAAGCGTGTGACATGCATTCTTTCTCCTTGAAATATTATTTCAAAAGAACTGCAGAAACGTACTTTTATTTCATGCCTACTATACACCCGCCGGCAGCGGTTCCGGCACCGACGCCAGGATCATCACCGCCACGCGCCGGTTGCGCGCCTGGTTGGCGGGCGTGTCGTTCGGCGCCACCGGGCGCGTCGCGCCATGGCCGATGGCCGACAGGCGCACATCCTGCACGCCGCTCTCGATGAACAGGCGCACCACGCTGGCCGCGCGCACCGCCGACAGTTCCCAGTTGGAGGCGAAGCGCTCGTTGGTGATCGGCAGGTTGTCAGTATGGCCCTCGACCTCGATGCGCTGCGGCGCATCCTTGAGCAGGCCCGCCACCGCGCCCAGCACCTCGCGCGCCTCCTGCTGCAGGGTCGCCTCGCCTTGCGCGAACAGCACGCTCGCATTGAGTTCGATGCCGATGCCGCGCGCGTTCTGCGTCACCCGCACCTGGCCCGATTTCACCAGCGGCATCAGGGTGGCCGTGAGGTCTTTCGCCAGGATTTCCATGCGCTCGCGCTCGCGCCGCGCGGCTTCCTGGCGCTTGCGGTTGACGATGTGCGACAGCGGCAGCACCGGCTCGACGCTGGTGTGCGCCTGCGGCGCCACGCTGCGCCCGCCGAAGGCGTCGCCCAGGGCTTCGGACAGCACCGCGTATTTTCCCTCGTTGACGATCGAGATCGCGTACATGACGACGAAGAAGGCGAACAGCAGCGTGATGAAATCGGCATAGGAGATCAGCCAGCGCTCGTGGTTTTCCTGGGCCCCATCGTCGTAGCGTTTGCGCGCCATGATCCGGTCAGTGGCGCGTTAGCAGGCTCGCCACCCGTTCGTCGACCACGCGGGTGTGGTCGCCGGTGGCGAGGTCGTGGAAGACTTCGGCGAGGATCTCGTACTGGGCCACCTTGTCGCTGACGATGGCCTTCAGTTTATTCCCGACCGGGTAGAAGAACAGGTTGGCCAGTCCCACGCCGTACACGGTGGAGACGAAGGCCACCGCGATGCCGGACCCCAGGCGCGCCGGATCGGACAGGTTTTCCATCACGTGGATCAGGCCCAGCACCGCGCCCAGGATACCGATGGTGGGCGCATAGCCGGCCGCCGACTCCCAGATGCGCGCCGCCTGGCGCTGCGAGAATTCGTAGGCGTTGATCTCGTTCTCGAGCAGGCTGCGGATCTTCTCGGGCTGGATGCCGTCGACCACCAGGCGCAGGCCCTTCTGGATGAATTTATCCTTGGTGCCCATGTACTGCTCGAGCGAGAGCAGGCCGTCGCGCCGCGCGGAGAGGCTCCACAGCGCGATCTCGCGCGACAGCAGCTCACGGTTCGATTTAGGCGGGAAAAACACCCAGCGCAGCATGCGCAGGCCCAGCATGAAGCTGCGCCGCTCGCTCTGCAGCAGGGTGGCGCCGAAGGTGCCGATCACCACGATGGCGAAGGCGGACGGATGGATCAGCGACGCGAACTTGCCGCCGTCCAGCGTATGACCGATGAAGATGCCCGCGATCGCGAGCACCAGGCCGGCTACGCTGGCCCAGTCCACAATTGCTCCCGCAGCGCCGCGCGCAGACGCGACACGGCCTGGGTGTGCAGCTGCGACACCCGCGACTCGCTCACGCCCATGACGGCGCCGATTTCCTTCAGGTTGAGTTCTTCCTCGTAGTAGAGCCCCATCAGCATCTTCTCGCGCGGCGGCAAGGCGTCGATGGCGTCGATCACGGCCTGGCGGAAGCCCGTATCGAGCAGGCTGCGCAGCGGATCGCTGTCGTCCACCGCATAGCGGTCGAGGAAGCTGTCGCTGCCGCCGTCCTCGCCCTGGTCGTGGAAGTCTTCGTAGTAGAGCAGCTGGTGGCCGCCGCCGTCGCCCAGCATCTCCTGGTAGTCGGCAAGCGACATCTTGAGCGACTTGGCGATCTCGGATTCGCTGGCCGGACGGCCCAGGCGCTGCTGCAGCGCCTCCATCGCGGCTTCCACCTTGCGCATGTTCTGGCGCGTACTGCGCGGCATCCAGTCGCTGTTGCGCAGCTCGTCGAGCATGGCGCCGCGGATGCGCAGCACCGCATAGGTCTCGAACTGGGCGCCGTGGTTGTCTTCGTAGCGGTTGATCGCGTCGAGCAGGCCCATCATGCCGGCCTGCACCAGGTCATCGACTTCCACCGAAGGCGGCAGCTTGGCCTTCATGTGGTGGGCAAGACGCTTCACCAACGGCATGTGCTCCGTCAGCAAATGGTTCTTGTCCGCTTTCCCTTTGACCGTGTACATGCGTTCTGCTTTTCTCTTCCGCTATCTTTGTTCTTCATCCCCTGCCCATGCCAGGCATCGCGTGCAACGCGAACTTGCCTGCCAGGCGACGGAAGGCGACCGAGGCCCCCGCCAGCGGGAAGGCATCGACCACCGCCCGGCCCAGGCGCGCGGCCCGGTGCAGGTACTCGTCGGCCGGCACCGAACCCATCGAGCGCAGGTTGACCGCCAGGTAGCGTGTTGCCGCAGCTGACATATTATCGTATACCACCTTGGCCTCCGCCTCTGTCGCGCCGGTCACCAGGATGCCGAAGGGACGGCGGCCCAGTTGCTGCGCCAGGCGCTTGATCAGCGCATAGGCATTCGTGATCGACGCGGCGCTGGTAGAGACCTGCACCACGATCTCCGAGCTCGCCATCAGCGGCAGCGGGAATTCGCCGCTTGGCCCCAGTTCGCCGTCGACCATCACGATGCCGGCCTGCCCCACCAGCACGTCGAAGGTCTTGGCCAGGCGGCGCGCGTCATTGCTGCCGTGCGGACGGCCGAGCGATGCCACCGAAAAGCCCTGCGGCACCGCGTGCAGCACCTGGTTCAGGCCATACTCCTGGCGCGCCACGGCGGCCAGGCTGGCGGCCCGGTTCAGGCCCAGGCGGCGCGCCACGCCGTAGTCGCGTTCGCAGGCGTCGACGATCAGGACCTCGTTCCCCAGCTGGGCCAGCGAGGCGCCCAGGTTGACCAGCATGGCGCCCTTGTCGTCTTCGGGCGTGGCGGACAGAAAAGTGACGATGCGCGGGCGCGGGCCCTGCAGCATCCGGCGCAGGCCTTCGGCCTGGTCGAAATCGAAACTAGCCAAGGTGCACCTCGCGCAGCGAACGGTCCTGGCCGGCGGCGGCCATCATCAGCGGCAGGTCGGCGTCGCCGAACTGGCTTGCCGCGTTGCGGTTGTTGCGGAAGGCGCGGTCGATCAGCATGGCGCGGTCGGCCAGGTGCAGGTCTTCCGGCACGCGCTGGCCGTTCGAGATGTAGTGCAGGTTGAGCTTCTGGCGGATCACGACGTCGAGCACGTTGCCAATCGAGGCGGCTTCGTCCAGCTTGGTCATGATGCAGCCGGCCAGGCCCGAGCCCTGGTAGGCGCG
Source organism: Massilia sp. UBA6681 (assembly GCF_002454935.1). Taxonomy (NCBI): domain Bacteria; kingdom Pseudomonadati; phylum Pseudomonadota; class Betaproteobacteria; order Burkholderiales; family Oxalobacteraceae; genus Massilia; species Massilia sp. UBA6681. The sequence continues at coordinate 99,422 of NZ_DKJX01000052.1, read as the reverse complement.
CACCACTTCGTTCAGGGTCTCGCCGGTCGAGGTCGCGTTCAGGCACAGCAGGCGCTTCACGTCGGCGCCGGATTCGGAGAGCATGGCCACCTGTTCGGTCACCATCTGGTCGCGCTGCGACATGCCGATGGTGTCGATCAGGACGGTGTGCTTGTTCTTGAGTTCTTTCAGGGCGATGCGCAGGTCGGCCTCGTCCTTCACCGAGTGCACCATCACGCCGAGGATCTTGCCGTAGATGCGCAGCTGCTCGTGGCCGCCGATACGGTAGGCGTCGGTGGTGATCAGGGCCAGCTTGTCAGGTCCGTGGCGCATCACGCAGCGCGCTGCCAGCTTGGCGGTGGTGGTGGTCTTGCCGACGCCGGTCGGGCCAACCAGGGCAAACACGCCGCCGCGGTTCAAGAGATCGTCTTCGTTGGCGATGGTGGTGAGGTTGCGCGCCAGGACGGTCTTGATCCAGCGGAGGGCTTCGGCCACATCTTTCGTCGCCGGCATCTTGTCGATCAGGTAGCGCGCCAGGGTGGCCGAGAAGCCGGCAGCCAGCATCTCGCGCAGCACGGCGGCCTTCTGCGGCTCGCGCTGTTGCGTCGCGTTCCAGGACAGTTCGGCCAGCTGGGTTTCCATCAGGCCGCGCATGGCGCGGATCTCGTTCATCATGCCGCTCATTTCGTGAGCAGCCGATTCCTTGGCCTGGGCGATGGCGGCGCTCATCATCTGGGTCATGGCGGCCATGTCGATGCCCGGCTCCGGGCTCGGGGCGCGACGGTTGACGTAGGTCGGCGGGATTTCCGGTTCGATGGCAGGCGCTGCGCGGCGTTCCACATAAGCTTGGCCGGCGAACGGGTCCAGCTTCGGCGCAGCGGCGCGTGGCGCAGGCTGGCGCGGTTCCGGGGCGGCGGGCGCGAAGGCGGCCGGGGCGCGGCTGAAGACGGGTTCCGGGTCGAAATCGTTGTCGAAGGCCTGGAAGCTCGGCGCCTGCGGCTCGTCGATGGCTGGGGAAGCCAATGCGGCGACGTCGTCGTTGTCGAGTGCGAGGATCTCGACCACGCCGTCCACCGGGCGGTTGGAAAGGATGACCGCGTCAGGGCCGAGCGCCTCGCGCACCTTGCGCAAGGCGTCACGGGAAGTAGCCGCTGTAAATTTCTTCACGTTCATCGTTTCTCTCCGCACTTCAACTGTACTGTTCTATGTCTGATTGATGGGCGCAATCGCCCTTACATAGCCCACATTATTGGCGATGCCATGAGGAAACCATCGAGGGAAAAGGGAGGGAAACCAGGCTTATTTCCCCACGGTCGTCGCTTCCTGCGCCAACCGGGGAAGCAAACGAAGGGAAATTGTGGCATCACAGCGACCGTATTCGGCGCTTGCCTATGCTCGACAAGCTGGAGCAAACCTCCCGGGAGAAACGCACATGCTTCGCTGCTCGTTTGAACTCAATGGTAAACCGATGAGCATGGTTAACGTGTATGCAACACAGTTTCCAGCGTTCTCGGGCTTAGGAGCCCATGCAAATCGCCGGGAATTTGCCTGCCATGCAGGCGTTGGGCCGATTCCCCCTGGTCTCTACTACATAATCGATCGCCAATCGGGTGGCATGCTGGGTCCCTTGCGCGACCTCTTCAGTAACAAATCGGACTGGTTTGCCCTCTATGCCGCTGACGGAAAAATTGACGATGAAACTTTCTGCAATAAAGTAAAGCGAGGCAGTTTTCGGCTTCACCCGAAGGGAAGCCTGGGTATCAGCCAGGGTTGCATTACTATCGACAGCCGTGCTGATTTCAACATCTTGCGCGCCCGCCTGAAGGCAAGCAGTCAGATCGCCATTCCTGGCAGCGCCTTGATGGCTTACGGCCAAATAACAGTCAAGTGAAACCGACTACCACACGCTTCATGCTTGGCACCTGGGTTCTGGCCGGCACCGCCGCCCTAGGGCATTTTTGGCTCGCGCGTCCCGACCTTGGCCCGCAGCTGCCGCCAGCAGTGTCGCTCTGGCTGATCGAGCTTTACAGCTCGACCAACGGAGAAGAACTACGGGATCTCGAAACCTTGCTCGCACTCAGTAGTGCGCTTGTTGTTATCCTTGCTCTGACATTTGCAGGCTGGTTTATCTTCCGGCGTTGCGCGCACAGGCCGGCGTCTTAGCCGGGGCGATATCGACCAGTGCCTGAGGCCAGCCCGACGATTCCTTACATCGCCCCCGCCAAGATAGTCACCCGAATCGTCTTCGTTTCCGGAATCTGCGCCTGCTGGGCGGCGGCATTGGCCGCCTCTTGGGTAATGGCGCACGACAGCTGAAACGCGCGACAGATCATGCCAGATATGCAACAATCATCTACAACGCTGATAACTGATATAAGTAGCGTGATTACAACGCAATGTTACGGCGAGCAATCAGTTGATGAAACTCAATTGTCTCAGATTGTAACTGTGACGAATTTGATGCATACTCGGTCGTACCGGGTTTCCGGAACAATAACGAAAGGCCCAACAGATGAAGTTCAGGATACCGAAGCGTCAAGCCGGCATGTCTGGAGAAGCCTTTTTGATCACCTTCTGCAAGACGCTGGACAACAGCATCCCTGCCCTGAGGGCGGCGTTCCTGATCGCAGGCGTCATCGCCGCAGGCCTGCGTTTGGGTCGTGTGGGAGATTTCCTGTTCGTCACAGGATTGTTGTTGCACTTCTCGATCTGGTTCGAGAACTGGTGGGTACAGCGGCGACGCCGCTGATACCGGCCGCCGCGGACCGGTATCGCGGCGTGCAAATCAGGAAGACGAGGAAGCGTTGGCGCTGGCCGAGATGGCGTCGGCGCTGGCACGACCGGCAACACCCCAGCGGCCACGCACGAGACGGCCATACACCACGATGTAGAGCGCAAGCTGCGCCGCCACGATCGCCAGGCTGACCGGCGCCGATGCGCCGGCAATCACACTCACCGCCACGCACATCGCCACCGCAGGAGCGATGAAGCACACCACGCTGGCATTGCGGTTCCACGGACGCGACGCGTCACGGCGGACATGCTTGAAGACGAGCCGGCGGTACACCAGCGTATGCAGGTGCAGCGCGTCCGGCGCGCCCGGGCTGACGTTCTGGATCACGCGGCGGCGATACATGCTGAACAGCACCTCGATGACCGGATAGCCGCAGATCGCCAGCACCTGCCATGCATTCACCGACGGGTTGCGCACCAGGAGCAGCACGGCCATTTCCGAGACCAGGAAGCCCAGGAAGTAAGCGCCGCCATCGCCCAGGAACAGCTTGCCGAACGGATAGTTCAAGGCCAGGAAACCGGCGGTCGCGCCGATGCACAGAGCGCCGATGGCCACCACCAGATGGTCGCCATGCTGCAGGCCGACGGCAGCCAGGCCGGCGGACATGATGATGATCGTGCTGCTCGACAAGCCGTTGAAGCCGTCGATGATGTTGATGGCATTCGAGCCGCCCGAGACGACCACGGCCGTCACGATGATGGCGAACGGAGCAAATGCGAGCAGCGTATCCACGCCCCACAGGTCGAGTTCGGTCACGGTCGCGCCCAGGGCGGCGCTGGCGATCATCGCACTCATGGCGGTCGCGGCCAGGCGCACCCGAACGGACACGCGCTTGGTGAAGTCTTCGATCAGGCCGGCGAGGAAAGCCGGCAGGCTGGCGAGCAGCAGCAGGCGGATGTCGGCCGAATGCAGGGGGTTGACGCCAGCCGGCGCCAGCATCTGGAACAGCGCCAGACCAAGCAGCACGCCTGCCATGACACCGATACCGCCGATGCGCGGCACTGCGGTCGTGTGCACCTTCTGCACGCCGTTCAGGTCGTGGTCGTGAGAGAGCTTACCGTGCCATTTCTGCGACAGGACGATCAGCAGACACACAGCAAAACTCACGGCCAACGCCGTCAAGCCAAGCCCAAATTGTTGATATTCCAGCATTATTAATCGCAAAGACACCGAACGTGTTCAATCCAACTGAACAACGTTGGCTGATCGGGAGGTGGTTGTAGATGAGCCGCGATGACATCACGGCCCGGGAAATTTCGTGCACTGTTTTAGAGCAACGAGAATGTTATCACAAATCAACACGTTAACTTGACTTTGGGCACTGGGAACAGCCCCCAGAACAGGGGGATGATTCCAAAAAGAGACAAATCGGTAGCCATCACTGCCTTGACTACGCGGCATGCTTACATCGGCACACCCACCAGGCTGGTCACCCGGATCGTCTTGGTCTCCGGAATTTCGTTATGCGACAGCACCTTCAGCTGCGGCACCGCACGGCGCAGGAAGCGCGACAACAACACGCGTAGCGGGGCCGGCACCAGCAGCACCGGGCTCAGGCCCATCTGTTCCTGCTGGGCGGCGGCATTCGCCGCCTGCTGCGCAATGGTGTCGGCCAAGCCGGGCTCGATGCCGGTGCCGTCGCCGCCCGCCCCCATGGCCTGCATCAGCAAACGCTCGAGACGGTTGTCGAGGGTCATCACCGACAGTTCATTCGTGCCCGGGAACAGCTGCTGCACGATGGCCCGGCCCAGCGCCACCCGCACCATGGCGGTCAGCTCGTTCGGGTCCTGGGTCTGGCCGGCGTACTCAGACAGGCACTCGATGATGGTGCGCATGTCGCGGATGTGCACGCCTTCCAGCAGCAGGTTCTGCAGCACTTTCTGCAGGGTCGACAGCGACACCACCTTCGGCACCAGGTCTTCGACCAGCTTCGGCGCCCCCTTGGCCAGGTGATCCAGCAGGTCCTGGACTTCCAGTCGGCCCAGCAGTTCCGAGGCGTGGGTCGTGATCAGGTGGTTCAGGTGGGTCGCCACCACGGTGCCGGCGTCGACCACGGTATAGCCCAGGCTCTGCGCCTCGTCGCGCAGGCTGGCGTCGATCCAGGTGGCCGGCAGGCCGAAGGCCGGGTCGGTGGTGACCAGGCCCGGCAGCGTGCCGCTGGCCATGCCCGGATTGATCGCCAGGAACTGGCCGTTGATCGCTTCGCCAGTCCCCACTTCCACGCCCTTGAGCGTGATGCGGTAGGCCGAGGGTTTCAGTTCCAGGTTGTCGCGGATGTGCACCGGCGGCGCCAGGAAGCCGACTTCCTGGGCGAACTTCTTGCGGATGCCCTTGATGCGCTTGAGCAGTTCGCCGCCCTGGGTCTTGTCGACCAGCGGGATCAGGCGGTAGCCCACTTCCAGGCCGAGGGTGTCGACTGCCATGACGTCCTGCCAGGTCGCCTCTTCCGATTCGGCGGGGGTGGCGGCCGCGCCGCCGGCCGCGGCCGTTGCCGCCGCTTCCGCCGCGGCCGCTTCCTTGGCCGGCGCTTCCTTCTTGCGCTTGGCGATCAGCCAGCCGCCGCCGATCAATACGCTGCCCAGCAGCAGGAAGATCAGGTTCGGCATGCCCGGGATCAGGCCCAGGGCGAAGATGATGCCGCCGGTGATGTACAGGGCTTCCGGGCGGGCGAACAGCTGGTTGGTGACCTGGCTGCTGATGTCGTCCTCATTGGCCACGCGCGAGACCACCATACCGGCCGCGATCGAGATGATCAGGGAAGGAATCTGGGCCACCAGGCCGTCACCGATGGCCAGCAGCGTATAGGTTTCGGCCGCCTGGCCGAAGGCCAGGTCATGCTGCACCACGCCGACGATCAGGCCGCCGATCACGTTGATCAGGGTGATCATGATGCCGGCGACGGCGTCGCCCTTCACATATTTGGATGCACCGTCCATCGCGCCATAGAACTCGGCCTCCTGCGCCACTTCGTTGCGGCGCTTGCGGGCTTCTGCTTCGCCGATCAGGCCGGCATTCAGGTCGGCGTCGATCGCCATCTGCTTGCCCGGCATCGCATCCAGGGCGAAGCGCGCGCCCACTTCGGCGATACGGCCGGCGCCCTTGGTGACGACCGTGAAGTTGATGATGGTCAGGATGACGAAGACGACGATACCGACCGTGTAGTTGCCGCCGATGAGGAAGTGGCCGAAGGCTTCGACCACCTTGCCCGCGGCCGCGCCGCCGGTATGGCCTTCGGTCAGGACGATACGGGTCGAGGCGACGTTGAGCGCCAGGCGCAGCATCGTCGAAATGAGCAAGATGGCCGGGAAGGCCATGAAGTCGAGCGGCTTGACCGTATACAGCGCGGTGAGCAAGACGATGACGGACAGCGCAATGTTGAAGCTGAAGAACACGTCCAGCACGAAGGCCGGCAGCGGCAGGATCATCATCGCCAGCAGGATGACGATGAAGATCGGGGCCGCGAGCGCGCTGGCGCCGCGCGACGCGAGCCCGTTCGTCCATGCCGGCAGTTTGACGCTGTTCATTAGTGCAATGCTCCGTTATTCGGGTCGGTATTTGCTGCCCCCGGTCCCTTATAGGCCGGGTCGTTCGGGTCCATCTCTGCCGGCACCGCCAGCTTGGTCGGGCGATCCGGATACAGGCCTTCGCCCTTCTTGTAGGCGCGCAGCTGGTAGACGTAGGCGAGCACTTCCGCCACGGCCGAGAACAGCTTCTCCGGGATTTCTTCGTCGATGTCGGTGTGCTTGTAGAGCGCACGGGCCAGGGCCGGGGCTTCCAGCAGGGTCACCTTGTGCTCGGCGCCGAGTTCGCGGATCTTGGCGGCGACGTCGTCGACACCCTTGGCCACCACGCGCGGCGCGCCCTTCTGGCCGTCGGCGTACTTGAGCGCCACTGCATAGTGGGTCGGGTTGGTGACGATCACATCCGCAGTGGGCACATTCTGCATCATGCGGCCGCGCGCCATTTCGCGCTGCATCTGGCGAATCTTCCCCTTAATCTGCGGATTGCCGTCCGACTCCTTCGACTCCTGGATCATTTCCTGGCGCGTCATCTTCATCTTGTCGTGGTAGTGCCACAGCTGCCAGGGGCCGTCGATGGCGGCAATCACGCCCAGGGCGCCGGTGATGAACAGGAAAGCCTTGGCCACCAGCTCGCCCACGTGGGCGCTGCCGGCATTCAGCGGCTCGAGCGCCAGGCCGATCACTGCATCCTTCTGGCCCATGATGACCACCCAGGCCACGGCGCCGACCACCAAGGTCTTGGCGACGGCCTTCAGCAGTTCGATCAGGGCATTGGTGGAGAACATGTTGCCGATGCCCTTGATCGGGTCCAGCTTCATGAAGTTCGGCATGAATGCCTTGGAAGAGAAGTTCCAGCCGCCGATCAGGAGCGGCGACGCGAGCGCCACCAGCATGATCAGGCCGGCCAGCGGCAGGCAGGCGATCAGGACCGCCACCAGGTCGGCGGTGATGCGTTCGATCAGGACGTTGGGGTTGAAGACCTGGTCGCGGCTGAGCGACAGGCCGGATTGCATGGCCAGCTCCAGCTTGCCGATCAGCGAGCCGCCGGTCATCCACAGGCCGGCGCCGGCAGTCATCAGGACGGTAAACGTGGCGATTTCGCGCGAGCGGGGGACATCGCCTTCTTCACGGGCTTTTTCTAGCCTTCTGGGTGACGCTGGTTCTGTCTTTTCTGCGTCGCTGTCGTCCGCCATCTTGCTTCCCTGTCTTGTCGTTCGTGACTAGTACAAGTCAGCATTGTCGCCGATATTGCCGTGCGGCCATACATCGAACAGGGGAACAAAGTGCCCTGTATTCAGCGAGCGTCGACTGACCAGAAAGGTTGCACATAAACGTCGCCGGCACATGCGCTCCGCATGAACGTACCTTTGGGATATGCCATTGTGGCAATGCTGTGCCAGAATGTAACGAGCAGTTCCTTTTTTTAATGCAAGGAAATGTTTTGGTAATATAATGTGCTTGCAAAAGTAGCACTCTGCACTTCTGTAATTTTGAACAAACAAGGACCTAACATGAAAAAGCTTCTCGTCGCTAGCGCGATCCTGAGCCTGCTGTCGACCCAAGTGCTGGCCCAGACCAGCGCTCCGGCAACCAGCACCACCGGCGCAACCAGCACCACCGCAACCGGCACCGCAACCGGCACCGCTACCGGTACCACCGCTGCTGGTACCGGCGCTGCTGCCGGCGCTGGCGCTGCAAGCACCGGCGGCCTGCTGGGCGGCACCGCCCTGGCTGGTCTGTCGACCACCACCCTTATCGCCATCGGCGCTGCTGTCGCTGCTGTCGGCGTTGCTGCTTCGGACAGCGACTCGAGCACTGCTCACTCGGCAACGACTCACCACTAATCGTTCTGTCAGAGTGCTTTCGGGCACTCTACCGACGAAAAACGGCCGCTTCGCGGCCGTTTTCATATTGGAGTTATGGCTTTCGTGTGGGAGCCAATGTCGACCATTTAATCAAAGAAGTCCGCCTCTTTGAACGAGCGGCCTGCAGCATCCTTTGCCGCCAATTGGGGACCAAAATCGATCGGCCACTCGACAGCCACTGTCGGATCATTCCACATCAGGCTGCGTTCGTGCTCCGGATACCAGTAATCGGTCGTCTTGTAGAGGAACTCGGCTGACTCGCTCAGCACGACGAAACCATGCGCGAATCCAGGCGGAATCCACAATTGGCAATGGTTTTCCGCGCTAAGGATTTGTCCCACCCATTTCCCGAAGGTCGGTGAAGCTTTCCGCAGGTCTACTGCAACGTCGAAGACTTTACCCTGCACTACACGCACCAGCTTGCCCTGAGCATGCTGGATCTGGTAGTGCAAGCCGCGCAATACGCCTTTTGCCGACTTGCTGTGGTTGTCTTGTACAAAGTCAACCTCCAAGCCCGTGACCTTCCTAAAGTCCTGCGCATTAAAGCTTTCAAAAAAGAAGCCTCGCGCGTCACCAAACACTTTCGGGGTCAACACCAGCACGTCGGGGATGGCGGTTGGGGTAACGGTATATGGCATATCAAATTACTTTAGAAGATTCAACAGGTAACGGCCATAGCCGTTCTTGGACAGGGGCGATGCCAGCTTTTGCAGGTCCGCAGCATTGATCCAGCCTTGACGGTAGGAGATTTCTTCTGGACATGCCACCTGCAGGCCCTGTCGCTTCTGCAATGTAGCAATGAAGCTTGCTGCTTCCAGCAGGCTGTCGTGGGTGCCTGTATCCAGCCAGGCGAAGCCTCTCCCCATGATCTCGACGTCCAGCATCCCCCGAGAGAGGTAGCACTGGTTCACATCGGTGATCTCCAGCTCGCCACGTGCGGATGGTTTGATATCGGCGGCGATATTGCACACGTTGTTATCGTAGAAATACAGCCCAGTCACCGCATAATGCGACTTTGGCACCGTCGGCTTTTCCTCGATACTGATGGCGCGCTGCTTGGCATCGAATTCGACCACGCCATAGCGTTCCGGATCATGCACGTGATAGGCGAAGACCGTGGCCCCATCGATACGGTCGTTAGCGCTGTGCAGTTGCTTGACCAGGTCGTGTCCGTAAAAAATATTATCGCCCAGCACCAAGGCACTTGCATCGTTGCCGATGAAGTCCCGCCCGATAATGAATGCCTGCGCCAGGCCGTCAGGCGAAGGCTGCACCGCATACTGGATATTCATGCCCCACTGGCTGCCGTCACCGAGCAGTTCCGCAAAGCGCGGGGTGTCGTGCGGCGTGCTGATGACCAGCACGTCGCGAATACCGCTCAGCATCAAGGTGCTGAGCGGGTAGTAGATCATCGGTTTGTCATACACTGGCATCAGTTGTTTACTGACGGCCTGGGTCACCGGATAAAGCCGTGTTCCGGAGCCGCCGGCGAGGATGATTCCCTTGCGTTTGGAATTGGACATTGTTGTCTTTTAAAAAATTTGCTGTAAGACGTGGCGGACGCTTTCCTGCCAGGGCGGGAGCCGCAAACCGAAGGTATTGCGGAAGCGGCTGGTGTCGAGCCTGGAATTGGCTGGCCGTTTGGCCGGAGTCGGGTACTGCGCGGTCGTGAGCGGCATGACCGTCTCTGGACTTGCTTTGAGCGCCTGGCCCGCAGTCAGCGCTTCACCGATGACGAAGCGCGCATAGTCGCACCAGCTGGTTTCGCCTGATGCGGCAACGTGGTAGGTTCCGTATGGGAACCGATCCGCGCCTTCGCGCTGGTACTGTCGGACCAGGTGTGCTGTCAGGTCAGCCAGCACTGCTGCCGAAGTCGGGGCGCCGAACTGGTCCGCCACGACGTTCAGCTGCTCGCGTTCGGCAGCGAGACGCAACATGGTTTTCGCAAAGTTGCCCCCATGTGCCCCCACCACCCAGCTGGTGCGCATGATCAGGTGCCGCGCATTGGCCGCGGCCAGCGCTACCTCACCCGCGTACTTGGTGCCGCCATAAACGCTTTGCGGGTCGGGCTGATCGTCTTCCGAGTAGCTGCCATCCTTGCTGCCATTGAACACATAGTCCGTAGAAAAGTGTACGACCAGTGCACCAAGGCGCGCGGCTTCTTCCCCAAGAACGCCGGGCGCCTCGGCGTTCACGGCGAATGCAGTGGCTTCGTCGGCCTCGGCCTTGTCCACGGCGGTGTAGGCTGCAGGATTGACGATGACATCCGGTGCGACGCGCCGCACTAGTTCACGAACTGCCTCGCCGTCGGCCAGGTTGCAATCTGCATGACCGACGGCGATGACTTTACCAAGTGGCGCCAGCGCGCGTTGCAGCTCGAAGCCGACTTGGCCATTCCTGCCTGTGACGAGGATTTTCAATTTATGCTCCGTACTGCTTGCCGACCCACTCGCGGTAGGCGCCGCTGGTGACATTTTGCGCCCACGCCTGGTTGTCGAGATACCAGCGCACGGTCTTGCGGATGCCGGTCTCGAAAGTCTCCGCCGGTTTCCATCCAAGTTCACGCTCGAGCTTGGTGGCATCGATCGCGTAGCGGCGGTCATGGCCGGGACGGTCCGTGACGAAGGTGATCTGGGTCTTGTACGACGCACCGTCGGCGCGCGGGCTGAGTTCATCGAGGATGGCGCATAAGGTGCCGACGACCTCGAGATTGGCCTTCTCGTTCCAGCCGCCCACGTTATAGACCTCGCCAAGCCTGCCCGCTTCGAGCACGCGGCGGATGGCAGAGCAATGGTCCTTTACGTACAGCCAGTCACGGATCTGCTGGCCGTCGCCATAGATCGGCAGTGGCTTGCCTCCCAGCGCATTCTGGATGCACAGGGGGATCAGCTTTTCCGGGAAATGGTATGGCCCGTAGTTATTCGAACAGTTCGTCGTCAGCACCGGCAAGCCATAGGTATGGTGATAGGCGCGCACCAAATGATCGCTGGCGGCCTTGCTCGCCGAATACGGGCTGTTGGGCTCGTAACGGTTGGTTTCGCGGAACGCAGGATCGTCCTTGCCAAGCGAGCCGTAGACCTCGTCGGTCGACACATGCAGAAAGCGGAATGCCGACTTCTCCTGCTCCGGCAGGCCGCTCCAATATTCGCGTACCGCTTCCAGCAGGTGGAAGGTACCGACGATATTTGTCTGGATGAAGTCTTCCGGGCCGTGGATGCTGCGGTCGACGTGGCTCTCGGCAGCGAAGTTCACGACCGCGCGCGGCCGGTGTTGCTTGAGCAGTTGCCGGAGCAGGCCGACGTCGCCGATATCGCCATGGACGAAGATATGGTTCGGATTGTCGCGCAGGCTGGCCAGGTTCTCCAGGTTGCCTGCATAGGTCAGCTTGTCGAGGTTGACGACTGCTTCATCGGACACCGTGAACCAGTCGAGCACGAAGTTACTGCCAATAAACCCGGCACCGCCGGTCGTTAAGATCATATACGAATACTCCAAATAGCTGCGATAGCGTCTCGGTAAGCGGTCTTGCTCGCCCAATGTCGAACACGCATGGCTCATGCAAAACACGACAATTTTAAATAAGAGTGGAACTTCCAGACAGCAAATCGTTGTTACCGCGACGCGATTTCAGCGATAAAGTCGGGAATACGTGTCATACAGACAGTCAATAGCTGCCGCTCCATGCCACACTGAGCGACTTCGGCCCTGGACTGACAGCGAAGTGCGAGCGCGGATTGTCGCGCTGCGCCTGCCATAGCCAACTACCCACGGCATAGCCGAGTACGCCACCGGCGACCACATCCGATACCCAGTGCTGGCGCCCAGCGCTGCGGCCCAGCGAGCCCGCGGTGGCCAGGCCGTACAGCCATGGGGCATCGTATTCCTGGGCGAAGGGCGTTACGGCGGCAAATGCCACGGCGCTGTGGTTTGATGGGAAGGACGCGTCCGAGCGCTTTGACGCCCGGCTCCACCGCCCCAGCTCTTCATGCGGACGAGCACGGCCGACCAGGCGCTTGGTCGCCATCGACAGTGCAGCGGCGCCGACGACGGACTCCAGCGAGATGATACCAATGTTCTGCATCCGCGCATCGCCGAACGCCACCGCACCGGCAGCCGCGCCGACTAATACGGCAGGCATCGCCTTGCCGGCCTTGTCCCAGGCTTCCGTGACGCGCGACCCGGCATGCTTCTTCATGAAGCGGTCAACAGGCTTGTCCAGCAAGGCGCCGCCCAGGATCGCTCCACCGGCAAGCATCGTTCCATTGGCCCATTGCGGCAGCGTCGGCGTCGTGGACACCGATTGCTCGAGGCGCCAGCGGAAGGCCGGCCATGGGCTCGTCATCGCACGCACCGGTGGATTCACCGCGGCCCGCCCCTGCTCATCGCGGCGCTCGGCAAAGTTACCCAGGCCGTCGTAGGTCGTCAGGTCCCTGCGCGGCTGCTCCATCAAGTCGTACAGGTCGCCAGGACTAGCCACCATCTGGCCGACGTCGCGCGTCCACGGTGCAAGAGCGAATCCGGCCGTCACCTGGGAATCCGCTGGCAGCATGATGTTCAATGGTACCGATAGGAATATGCCCTTGTCATTGTAAGGATCGCTCGGCGAGCCTGGGCTGGTAATGTCCTTGCCATTGGTCTTCGTGAACCAAACCCCGATCTCGGTGCCGGACTGGAAGCGACGCTTGAACTCCATGCGCACCCCTTTGTCCTTAGCCAAGAAGCGCCCTGCCCGCGCCGTCGCAGTAATATCGTAAGGGAGCTTGTAATGCATTGCACCGAGTGCGGTAACGGTCTTGTAGTCGCGCTTGTCGAACCACCCCTTGAATCCACGTTGCTGAAGCGCATCAACCGTCAGGTCAGCAGCCCAGCGGCTGTCTTTAGGAAAGTACAGAACCTGGCCGCCTATGCCGCGGTACATCTCTTCATAAAAACCGGCAGATGCACGCGCGTACACGCGCTCATCCAGCATCATGTATTTGTTGATGAGCAGACGATTCACTTTTAACCTGCTCGCGCGCTTATATTCGGCAATATCCGTGCGTACGTGGGGTAGCAAACTGTTTGATGGCTGGGTTACACCAGAAATATTCTCGAGCAAGCTCAGCCTGAACGCAGTGTTCAGATAAGTACCCTCGGACAGACGCTTATCGTAATTGACGGCTGCAGCGATCTCATAACGTAAAGCACCGCTCGGATCGTTGAAAAAGAAACCAATCTTCGGCACTATTTTGAATCGATTTGCTTCGCGGTCCTCTGAAACAACCTGAACCATATTTCCGTCTCGACCTACCTGCACCGCTAAGCCACTTCCCTCGTCAGCGATAGACGCAAGCAAGCCGTCCCGGTCACTATCCACCTTGTCTGCGGGGCTTGAGTATCGCACCAAAACGGTCTGCAGGAAGTATTCTCGGTCTACTAGGCCACTTAAATAGTCGGTCAAGCGGCCGAGGTCGAAAAACTCGTAAGTGGCAACTGGCTGCTCTACTTTGGTATAGGTCACGTGAATCGCACGGGTGCCCTCCGGCGCGAACGCGAGCGCTGTACGCACGGCACGTCCTACCGCACGTCCCATATTCGCGATGCGGTTGTTGGTCAAGGAAACTTTGAGTGACCTTCCGTCCAGCTCAACACGGACATTCCTGAAATCCTGCTGGACTAACGCCTCCACCAGTTCGTCCCCATGGCCAGCGTCCCGCCATGCGGCGATCGGAACCTGTCCAGCTACTTTTTTCGCTTTGTACGGCACCGGTTCATACAATTTAGGTATGAATTCGCGTTCGGAGAACGGAATGCTGAGATAGGCGTTCGCACTAAAATGGCCGCGGTGGCGGGCTACCTGGGCGCCAAGCCAGCCCCAGCGATATTCGAGTCCCACCGCCGGCCCCTTGCTCCTCTTTCCGGCAAACGTCCGGTCCGCGAGATAATCCTTGGAGTAATCGTTGGCATCATACTCGGCGACCACTGCCCACTGAGGCGCCGCGAGCGGAACCCAGCGGAGGCCGGCAAAAAGGCCTTCCGGACGCTTGAAACCATAGCCAACACTCGCTTCAAGATTCCGGGCGGAGCCGAAGGTCTTGGTGGCGACGATATATTTACCGGTGAAGAGCTCCGTGCCGAGCAGGTCAGTGCTTCCCACCGCCACGGAAGGTAGCCACGTGTTCTCCTGCAATAAGCGAACCTTGACGTCCGCTACCTTGTCCTTGTAGCGGCCGTACTCGCTGCCATACTGACCAGGCACATAGGTGAACCCTGGAATGCCCGTGATAGAAACATAACGCCCAGTTATCTGCAAAAAAGGCAGCAGAGTGCTGGTCACCCAGAAGTTACCGTACGGGCTGTCGTAACTGTAACCGGTGGAGAACATCCCGTCCGGCCCGACCTCGGCATTCGGCATGTTGATGTAACCGTGCTGCCCTTGCACTGAAGGGGTATTTGCACGCGCATCCGCGGCACCCAGCACGAGACAACTACAACATGCGTAGCTGATGCTTCTTTTAACGAATTTGTACACGACGATTATGGCAAGGAGCGACTATTCGTTTCTCAGGCTGAAGCACGCGCCGGAGAAACGAAGAATCCCTCAGGTCAAATAAAAGGGCGAAATCTGCTTATCCGCCTGGCCGGCGCGTTGCAGCAAGTGGTCGACAAAAGCACCGAGACTGACGAAAACGCCGTCCGCCATCCCAGCATCATCACCGAGAGCATGTCCGCTCTCCACCAGGAAGCATTCGCCGACACCGGCGTTTCGGCCTGCGATCACATCGGAAACCTTGTCGCCAACCAGGACCGAACCGGCCAAGTCCAGCCCCAGATCGGATGCCGCTTTCAAGACCATGCCGGGCATGGGTTTGCGGCACTCGCATCCGTGTGGCGCATTCCAGTCGGGAGCGTGTGGGCAATGGTAGAAGGCATCCACGGTCGCGCCAGCGTCTGCCAGCTTCGCCGAGATATGATCGGTCAAGATGGCGTAATCGCTCTCGGTGTAATAGCCTCGCCCGATGCCGCTCTGGTTGGTCACCACGACGACCTGCCATCCTGCTTCGTTCAAACGTCGTATGGCGTCAGGAACGCCGTCGACGAACTCGAAGTCCGCTACGCGGTAAAGGTAGTTCTTTTCGACATTGATGACACCGTCGCGATCCAGGAATACGCAGCGCTTAACCATCGACGCCCATCCGTTTGCAAAAGGCAAAGTAGTCTTGAGGGACGCCGATGTCGGTAAAGTATCCCGAGACTTGGCATACCGAAACGGTGTGCCGCTGCACCGCCTCGGTCAGCACGTCGGTCTCGAAACTGAACGCCTCGCCGTCGACCTTGCTGACAAAAGCCGGACGCGCGATCCGGTAATACCCTGCGTTGATCCAGCCGGGACCATGCTGACCTTTTTCCGAAAAGCCGACCAGCCGATCGCTTGCGATCTGCAATGCACCAAAGCGGCCAACGTCTGGCACCGCGACGCCGAGCATGCGCACGTGTTCTGGCTGCGGCACCGAAAGAGGCGCGATCATCGCCGATGCATCTCCTTCGAACAGCGTGTCGCCGTTGACCACTACCACCTCGTCGACGCCCAGGCGGTCCATGGCAAACAGAATCGCTCCTCCTGTTCCCAATGGGGTCGCCTCTCGTACCATGGCACTGATCGCCAGCTCGGGATGGGCTTCGACGTAGTCCTCGACCTGAGAGGCGCCGCTACCGAGCGACAGGACGATCCGCTCGAACCCCTGCTTGCGCAGGTTCTTGACCAGCAGCGCCAGGAATGCCTCATCCCCCACAGGGGCCAGGCACTTGGGCACTTCGCCGAGCACGCTTTTGATACGGCTACCTAGACCGCCAGCGAGGACTACACAGGGGGTGGATTCCATGAACGCTCAACCTTTGAAATACATGCGCTCGACGAAACCGCACCAGTAATGGCCAATGACGATGTGCACTTCCTGGATTCTGGCCGTCTTTGTCGATGGGACCTTCACCTCGTAATCCACGGGAGCGCCTTCGATGCCGGCCGCGCCGCACAGGCCGACCGTCTTCACGCCGAGGTCACCGGCGATCTTGAAGGCTTCAATGATGTTCTTCGAGCGGCCGGACGTGGTAATACCGACGAACACGTCGCCGGGCTGAGCCTGCGCCGCGAGCTGACGGGAAAACAGTTTTTCGTAGCCGTAGTCGTTACCGATCGCCGTCAGCATTGAGGTGTCCGTCGACAGCGACAGGGACGGCAAGCCAGGACGGTCAAACTCGAAACGGCTGACGAATTCCGCTGCCAGGTGCTGGGCATCGGCCGCGCTACCGCCATTACCGGCGAAAATGACTTTCTTCCCTGAGCGATATGCTTGCAGCATCAGTTCGCCGACCTGGCAAACCTGGGCTTGGATCGCAGCATCCTCGAGCACGGCCTGCTTTACCGAGATCGAATCACGTACCGATTCCGCAAAAAAATGATTTACATGTTCCATACTGATACTCCGTGTTTTTCAAATTCAAATTCGTAAAATTGGCCGCCGCAGTCAGCGAGCGCCCTGCGCACCGCCCAGCGCAACGTTGGAGGCACGGCGATCACCATGAAACCGCCGCCGCCAGCGCCGGACACCTTCAGCCCGGTCGCGCCTGCGCCGTATGCCATTTCGGCAATGGCGTCGATGGCGGAGTTTGAAATACCCGGAGCCATCTTCTTCTTCTCAAGCCACGACGAGCCAAGGACCGAGATTACGCTGTCGAGGTTATTCTTCAGCAGCGCGTTCTTCATCTCGACCGCGGACTTCTTCACGTTGTGCATCGCGTTCAAGGCCGATTCAGCCTTGGACTCGGTAGCTTGGATCTGCGACTCGATGATGCGAGCCGACTCCCGCGAGCGGCCGGTATAGAACAGCAGGAGCTGCGATTCCAGGCGCCTGAGCGTCATGAGATCGATACGCAGCGGATTGACGATAACGTGGTCGTCGGCGCCGAATTCCATGTAGTTGACGCCGCCAAATGCGGCCGAATACTGATCCTGTTTGCCGCCGGCCATGCCGCAATCAATGCGCTCGATTTCATACGCCAGATGCGCGATATCGTATTCGCCGAGCGGAATATCGAAGGCATGGGCATAGGCCGCGACCATGGCGACGACCAAGGTCGAGGACGAGCCGACGCCGCTTCCTGGAGGCGCGTCGGAATAAGTGATGAGCTCCACTGCGGGCGCTTCACCATTCAAGTATTCGCGATTGATCCTGTCGTACACTGCATGGTGCAAGACTAGGCGACGCTCGGCGCTCGCGGTGTCGCTATTTTCTTCGACATTAAAATCGGCCGCATAAAACCGACTCGGGCCCGAGTGATCGAAGATCGCCAATTGGCAATGGGTGTAGAGGCTGATAGTAACGTTAAGGATCGCACCGCCGTGAATGTCGCAGTATGGCGAAACATCCGTACCGCCGCCAGCTAAGCCAAGCCGCAATGGCGCCCGTGCATGGACTTTTTTGATAATTTTCATCGATTTACTTTACAAAGAATCTCAATGCCATAAAACTTTCGGCCAGTCGTTCGGCCCGCATGCGGGAAGGCTGCTGACACAGGCGGTAAACGCCTTCCATTCCGATCTTCTGAATGAATTTCGGAGCGCGTTTGATGTTGCCTGACACGAAGTCAAAGCTGCCGCCCACCGCCATCACGAGTGAAACTCCACGCGATTCGAGCTCGACAAATATATCTTTTATCAAAAGCTCTTGCTTTGGAGCACCGAGACCAAAGAAGATTGCGGTCGGCTTCACCTCGTCGATCACCTCGAACAGGCGTGCAAGCCATTCACGCGACATTGGATAGCCAGAAAACTCCGGCGAGAATCCGAAAACTTCACCACCGTACAGCTCTTTCAAACGCTGCACGGAGCCAGTATTCGAATGCTCGCTGCCGCCGATCAGCAGCAGTCTGCCTTGGTTTCGGGCGACCTCGGAAGAAATCCGGTAGACGAGGTCGGAACCGCTCAGTTTCTGGTAGCTCCTGGTGCCTTTGAAAAAGGCGCGAATATTGACCGCCCACTGGAGAATCTGCCCGTCGACGACGCAAGTGCCGACCTTGAGCGCCTGTCTAAAATCGTCGCGCTGGTTAGCCAAGCCCACCAACTGGGCATTGACCGGAAAGATGACCTGCAGCCGTCCGCCCTTGAAAATTTCCGGCAGCGCCGGACTAAGCTCAATTACCGAAAATTTCATTGTTCAACCTCAGTTCCTAATTTTGCGTTCACCCGCGTGAAAAATTGCGACTGCCAATCGGAAGCGCTCCTGCCAATTCCGTCCTTGATCCCGCTGAACGTCGCGCGAATGCAGGCGCCATTCCGGGTTTTCAGGTAGCACGCCAACAGTAGCCATGCTGCCGTGACGAGGGGCGAGCCCTTCCTGATTTTCTTCAGATAAAGTATCGCACTCCGCGAATACATGTAATAGAAAAATGGGCTTGCCGCGCCCACGGTCGCCGAGCCTTCGTGGTAAACCTTGCTGTCCGGCGCAACTGCCAATTTGTAACCGGCGGCCAGTGCCCGCTCCTGCCATTCCGCTTCCTCGAAATAGAGGAAAAAACTCTCTTCCATCAGCCCAATGTCGTCGATGAGCCTCCTGGACACCAGCATGCTGGCCCCCGTCAGGTAAACCAGCTGCCGTCCGAACAGCCAGCCACTCAGACCGCCGCGGCCCGGCAGGAAATTCTTGAAAAGAGCCAGCTGCTTGATCCCGGAAACGCCGCCAGCGCATTGCAGATTGCTGTCCGAGGTATTGAGCAAATAAGATCCGACCAGGCCAACCTCGGGGCGGGCCTTCATCATCGCCACCAGAGGCTGAAGTGCATCGTCCTTCACGATGGTGTCGTTATTGACGATCCAGACCACGTCATAGCCGATGCCCATGCGTTCTGCCCAGCGCAGCGCCTGGTTATTGCCGAATGCATAACCACCATTGGCCGTCGAGTCGATCACGTGGATCCCACACCGATCCCCATCCGGCGTATCGCGGCAAAGATGGGGATATCGGGCACCAACCTGCTCTTTCAGCTTCTCGAACGATCCATCACCGGAATTGTTGTCGACAATGATGAGGTTATGTCCGGCTGTCAAGACATTGCTGACCAGTGAGTCGACACATGCCAGGGTCCGCTCTGCAGCACGCCAGTTCAGTACAACAATAAGACACTTCAAGATTCAGACCTCGATGTTAACGCGAGCAAGCCGCATACAAAAAACAATGCTGAGCAAAGCATTGAACCCACCATGTTGTTAAACACGCCCATGACTGGCACGAAAAGAAGCAGCATCAAAGCGGTACTGCCCACGCCCCCCTGAATGTTCAAGGCCTTGTGCCGAATGCCCTTGAACAGCAATCCGTAGCAGATATACGCTACCAGCCCTGAATAGCAGAGCAACTCCAGGTAAAAATTATCGATCGCATAAACGTCGCTTTCTCCCGGGATCAACGCATTTTGGGTAAGCCCCAGGCCGACGAAGGTGGCCGATGGGGTTCCGGCGAACTGCTGGTAAATCGCCAGCCATGACGCCATGCGCGTCAGCATGCTCGAACTCTCGGCACTTACCTCCAACTGCCCCGCTGCGGTTTGCGCCAGCATGATCGCCACGACGGCAATGCTCAGGATCGGGCCGAGCAAATAAATCATCGATGACAGCTTAGCCACGCGCCTGGGTGCGGCTTTACGAAGAAACATCCAGACCATCAGGATGACGTAGGCATTCCTGGTGAAGGTCATGCACGCAAGTAAATACAACGTCAGGGTCATCCAGCGACTCGGCGGCAGATTGCTGTAATGCCGCAGCGCCATCAGGACGATCACCGCCATAGCGAAATCGAGGCCCGAAAAATAGGCGCCGGACAGGCGCGGCAGCGTCCAGTCACCGAAAGTCGCCGGGGAAGTCGTGGCGAACTTTTCATAAACCGTTGAGTAGGAGTCCCCCAGAATCACGACATCGAGGCCGTTGATGAAAGCGCCCAGCAAGAGCGCCCATCCAGCGACATTCAGCCAATATTCGGTGCGTCGACGGATGACCGGCAGATCTCGCTCGGCAATACCGTTCGAAAAAAGACCGCCTGCAAACACGAACAGCACCGGCGAGACAAAATAAATCCATGCGGTGGCCAGATCCGAACTCTCGAAACTGCCCTTGCGATAAACGACCGTGCCAGCGAACAAAAACATCTGGACAGTAAACATCAGAACGGCAAGCAGGACGCTATGTCCAATGCGCAGCGCTCTGGAATAGAAGAGCGATGAACATAGCAGGGCAAGCGCAAAGAAGCTGTTCAATGCGCTGATCGGCAACGCCATGCCGCTTAGCTTGAAAGAGACGAGCCGAACCAGCGGCAGTACATAAAAGCCGCAAGCCAGGAATCTCACTAGTACCAACATGATATCGGTACGCCGATCTGCTGCCATTTCAGTTTCTTGTAGTCCGCAGTCTTTCGCGGTGTTTTTGAATTCGTACCTGCCCGCAGTCAAATCAGGAGGCCCGGAAAACGTCTAAATCTGACCCGAAGCCGCTCGCAAACCGGCCAATGCGGTGTTGACTGCCTTGCCCGCACTCCAGACGCTCTTTATCAGCACGCGTGGAGTCAGGCACATCAGCTTTGCCCAGTGCGGACTGATGGGAGAGGCCAGCGCAAAATCGGCGCCAAGCTGCTTCAGTTCCGGCAGGCTGATGCCACCAACCGCATGCAGGGCAATCAGTGATTTGAAACCGAACAGTCCCGTATTGAGCCCGTGTGACCGGATTACATGATTCTGTTCTGACTCGGTAAAAAGTCTGGGGAACGATCGAACCAGTGCAGCCCAATCCCTGACAAAAACACGCAATGCGGTCTTGAGCCAGTAACTCTTCTTTTTCCTGTTAAAACAGATCGACGGCTGGCCGAGCCAAGCGCACGACGTAGGGCGAAGCGATGCATATTCGAAAATCAGGCCCAGTTGGGGGAAATTGGTCCACTGGACCCTGCGCTCCTCGGCAACCGGAAGCGATCGCGGGCCGCGGCCGTAGACCGTCGCGCCGGACAGCGTCAAATACCACCCGCGGTCGACCAGAAAATCCTTGACATCCTTTCCTTCGATGGCCCGGTCGACCGGATCCTTGGCGTAGGAGTTGATAAAGATGAAGTCATGTCCCTGGTTCGCCCGCGCCAGGACGTCGGTCAGCGCGCCCGGCCTGAGGTAGAGCGAGTCGCCCAGATACCAGACATAATCGCTGTCGGGCATTGCCAGTGTCGCGAAAAAGTTACGGTCATGCCCCAAGCTTGGGTCGTTACGCCGGTAAAAGATGAATTCATATTCATCTTTCAGTTTCGCAACCATTGACTCGGTTTCAGAGTCTTTGCTGTCATCCGAGATATAGATGGGGATGGAATGCTCGCGGATCTCCGGGAGCATTTCCTTCAAATTCTCGTAGAGAATGGCACTTCTGTTATATGTCGGTATCGCCAGTGCGAGCCGGGAATTAGGATTTCGTAGCATACACCGCTCTAAAATACTTCCTCAGTCCTTCTCCGAGATCGAGCGGCTGATAATTTATATGGGACTGCAGCTTGGAGATGTCCAGAACGATTTTTGTCGCATCGACCTGTCGCGCCGACTTGTACTCCACATCGGCACGCACGCCTACCAGATCTTCAATCAGGTGGATGATCTGCTTGACCGAGGAGCCTACGCCTGAGCCGACGTTGTAAGTGGCATTCCACGAGTTACGATCCACCAGAGCCGTTATCGCTGCGGCAAGGTCACCGACCCAGACAAAATCGCGGATAACGGAGCCATCTCCCCATATCTCGATCAACTGACGGTTGACGATCTTGTCAAAAGCGACAGCGATTAGTCCCTGCTTCCTGTCGGGATTCTGATGAGGTCCATAGGGATTGGACGGGCGGACGATTATATACTCCAAACCGGCGGTGCGGGAAACAAATTCAATATACTGCTCAAATAGCATTTTTGAGTAACCATAATGACTAATTGGCAGCGGTTGAATCTTTTCCTGACAAGGTCCTTCGACGGCGTTGCCATAAATAGCGCCGCCGGACGAGAAGTATAGATATTTCATCTTTCTCGAAGCGAGGTGGCTCAACAGCTGAAAAGCCGGGAGCATCATGTCCCTGAGTTCGAGATCGAAAGCCGTGTAGTCGCTCGAGGGCAACAAGCTCGATGCCAGGTTCGCAACACAATCGATTTCCAGCTCATCCACGAGACGGATGATTGCTGCAGTGTCGCCGATATCGACCTCGTACTTTCCGTTAACGGGAATCGAAAGACGCCGGCTTTCGAAATTGGCGAAAGACTTGTCGAGAAGGTATACGGAATGCCCGGCATTAATCATCGCCTCTGCGAGATTGATGCCCAGAAATCCTGCACCTCCGATCAATAATACTTTCATAGGAAATGGATCTGGTTAGCGGTGTGGAAGAAGACGCGTCAGCGAAAATACGAGACAACGCCAGACAAATACGGCAAGAGCGGACGATCGTTTGATTCGCTCGCCATCAGCTAGCCAATCGCGGTCGATCATGAGCTTTTGGACACGTGCCGAAGTCGAAAGCAGAAGAGAATAAAAGCCGGGGACGACGCCCTCCGATATCATCCGGGAGCGCAGTTCGCGCGATTTCGTCACGAACGCACTCCTGGTTTGGGGCACCATTGATTCATTTTGCCGCATCCGGTACAGACCGACTCTCTCGGAAACGATCGGAATATCGCCTATCGCGGCGACCCAGCGGCACCAGAATTCATAGTCCGCGATAGGAAACCAGGAAGGATCGAAACTACCGACCGACAGCGCCAGGTCCCTCCTCATTACGACGCCAAGAGTACCGCAGAATGGGTTGCCAAAGAAAAATTCGCGGGTTCCCTTGAGGCGGGTTTTGCCGAGTCCTTTCGACGGGGCTGCCGTCAGCGCGTGCGCGTCCACGACACGGTCTTTCGGAATCTCTTGAGGACGATTTTCGCGTTGGTCCAGGATAACGACCTGGAAAGCGAGAATTGGAGCCGGCTCGGCCGCTGGCTGCAGCAGGCGCGAATTGAGCTCCGCCGCGAATGCAGGTAACAGCAGGTCATCATCGTGCAGAATCGTCACGTATTTGCCGCGAGCCAGATTGATTCCCTGGTTCCAGTTCCCGAACATGCCGACATTCTCGATATTCTTGTAATAGACAAACGAGTGGTCGCGGAACCGCGATATCTCCTGCAATGCGAGGGCGTCGTTCGATGGATCGTTATCGACCACCAGCACTTCTACCGGAAAATCGAAATGGAGCGCAAAAACAGACTCCAGCGTTTCTGCAAGCAGATCGAAACGCTTGTAAGTCGGGATGGCGATCGACAGCAGAGGCACTGTGTCGCGCACCGAAGTATCCATCAAGATCCGGCTACTGGCTCTTGCAGTTTCTCGAAAATCCATTTGATTCATGTGCATAATGATTTATCCGATCCGGAAACGCTGCGCTATTACACGTAACGCGAAACAATTCGCTTCGCTCCCAGAACCAATATGTTCGAAAGGCTGACCTCAAGATGCTTCACTGCTTCCAACGGCCATTTCCAGTTGTTATAGGCCAGTTGCACCGCGCCTTGTGCGATTACGATTCCCGCGATGCCGAATGGCTTGATCAATAACAAGGTCAACAAGGTGACCCCAATGCCCGAAAAGATCGCCGCGCCGACGAACGGCACCTTGTTCAGCGTGGTCAAGTAGCTCGCTGCAATGCTGTGGTTCATTTCGAGCAGTATGACGATTCCCAGCATCAGGCAAAGCGGCCAAGGCAGCAAATGGTTGCGACTCCCGATTAAGGTGAGCAGGCCGTCACCTGCAACCACGACAAACGTCAATCCGAGCAGGAAGAAAACCCAGCTCATCAGGAAGGTTTCGCCAAGTACCTCGGCAGCGGCTTTCCGGTTATAAGACGCCTGTAGGCTGGCCAAATGCGGAAGCTGCAGCTGGCATACCACGCTCGCCATTCCGGACAACGCCATCAGCACGGTAACGGTGATGCCGTAACTGCCGGACGCCGCCAATCCGACGAAACTCGCGGCGATCAGTACGTTGCCTCGCTGTATCAGGAAAGCACCGATCTGGACCACGCCCAGGCGACCGGCGTTGTGCCAGAGTGTGCGCAGGATTTCGCGTTTGCCTTCCGCCGTGATTTCAGTATTCCGGATCCGTTCGATCAAGGCGTCCTTGGTGAAATAGTGGTGAGCGGTGGCTCTTCCGACCGCGGCCGACAACAATGACGCGATCCCAAGGCCGAACAAGCCATAGCCCATCAGAAGTGCACTCACGCTAAACAACACCAGCGAACCACGGGTGATTACAGTGACTTTGCTTCCTTGCGTGACGTCGCCGCGCCCCTGCAAGAAGCCGTTGATATAGGCAAAATAAAAATTGATGATCGAGCCAAGGGAGAACATTCCCCAAGCCAGAAGGGAGTGGGCAGCATCCTGATTCGGCGTCAATAAGGTCTTGATATACAGGCTTCCCAGAAGCAGCATGAAGACGCCCGCGAGGCCGGCAACCGCGCGGTACACGGTGCGTGCAACCTCCAGCAAGCTGGCAAGCAGGACGACGTTGGTTCCCGATTCTTGGTTGGCGCGCTCCGGCAGCCCTGTTTTCGCCAGTTGCTGCGCGCCCGAGTACACATAGGCAGCATTGCGCGCGAACGTTGGCTGGAAGCCAAGTTCCAGCAATTGCGCCAGGCCGGCAAGCGCCGTGAAGACGAACCAGAGACCGAGATCTTCAGGAGAAAGGTAGCGCGCGCTTATCGGCAGCAGCAGCAGACCGCCGCCCAGATTCAGAGCTTGAGCGAGATACCCCCATATCATGTCGCCCTGTGTTATTTGCCTGCCCATGACTCAAGCGTTATCTGCGGTTACCGGGCGCGTTTGAAGAATGCCGGTTTCAAACGGGATTTGCGGCTTCCACCCGGGAACGGGAGAAAAACCGGTCCATGTCGTCATGACTTCACGCGGACGGTAAGGACGTCCTCCCCAAAGGATTGGCACCTGTGTGCCCGTCGCCTGCTCGAAGGCCGCGACCAAGTCGCGCAAGCGTTGGGGCTGGCCGGACGACACGCCATAGTGAACGTTCCCCCCATCGCGCCCGCGCAACTGCGCCGCAGCCAACATGAAGGCCTCGACGACGTCATCGATATGCACGAGGTCGATCAATTGCTCCCCCTGCGACATGGCCAGGGGTTCGCGCGCGGCCGAGGTTTTCCACAGCAGCGCGATCAGCTTCGAGCGCCAGTCGTCGGGGCCATACGTATCGAACAGCACCAGAGTCGTGGCAACCAGGCCGTGGGCCTCGACGTAGTAGGCCAGCAGGCATTCGAATGCCTGCTTGGTCGCCGCGTACAGGTTGACGGGGTTGTACTCGTGGTTTTCATAGTGCTGCCATGAGGTGCCGGTATTCACCAGATGACGCACGCCATTGCGTGCCATGGCCTCCACGAGCTGAGTCGAGAACAGGACGTTGGAACGCACCAGGAGCTCGACATTCGCCACCGTGTGCTGCGCCAGGAAAAGCGATGCCAAGTGAAAAACGACTGTCGGCGCTGCCGCCTTGACGATGGCCACCATGTCTTCAGTGCTGCCGTCGTGCTCGTGGCAGACGACTGTTTCCTGTGCCGGGCCAAGCACTTTAGTATCGCTGCCCGGCCGAATGATGAGGTGCACATTCCAGCCATCTGCAACGAGGCGGCGAACCAGCATGGCGCCGACATAGCCAGTGCCGCCCGTCACCAGTGCACGTTTCGCGTCGCGTTCATTCATAGGTAAAGGGGCTTTCAAACTCGGAAAACGGATTGAAACGCGCGTCGCGTTCCGACAGGATCGGCGTTTCGGTCGGCCAGTCCACCTTCACCGACGACCAGAGTATGCCGGAATCGTTTTCCGGCGAATACACGGTGCTCACTTTGTAGACGAGCGTCGCCGTCTCGCTGACGGCACAAAATCCGTGCGCAAGTCCCTTCGGGATATACAGATAATTGCCCGCCTCGGCGCTGAGAGTGAAGGTCGCCGCTTGCCCGTAGGTTGGCGAACCGACCCGCAGGTCGAGGACGACGTCGAATACTTCGCCCTGCACGCAGTAGACCATCTTGATGTGGTCCGCAGGCGGCGTCTGGAAGTGCATCCCTCGGATAACGTCTTTGCGCGAGTGCGAATAGTACTCTTCGGTAAACTCGGTGGACAGGCCCAGTTCGCGAAAGGCATCTGCATGAAATACCTTCACAAAACTGCCGCGCGTATCGTTCATGACGCGCGGCAGCACCTCATGGCATCCTGGGATGAATGAAGGTTTGAGCGTGAACATTAGAAATTCAGACCGAAGAACTCTTCGAGCTTGGCAACGATGTAATCTAAGTGCGCGGCGGTCAAGCCCGGGAACGTACCCAGCCAGAAGGTCTGGTTCATCACAACGTCGGTGTTCGTGAGCTCACCGCTGACGCGGTAATTGCGTCCGATCATGTAAGGCTGGCGAATCAAGTTGCCGGCGAAGAGCAGACGCGTCGCGATCTTGTTTTGTTCCAAGTAATTCAGTAGGTCAACACGCTTGACACCGGCGGTTTCCTTCAGGACGACCGGGAAACCGAACCAGGACGGATCGGAATTCGGCGTCGCTTCTGGCAGGTGCAGGAACTGCTCGCACGATTGCAGGCGCTCCTTCAGGTAATTGAAGTTTGCCTTGCGCGTAGCGATGAATTCGTCGACGCGGTCGAGCTGGGCCAGCGCGCACGCCGCCTGCATATCGGTGATCTTCAGGTTGTAGCCGAGGTGGCTATAAGTGTACTTGTGGTCGTAGCCTTCCGGCAGGTCGCCCAGCTTCCAGCAGAATCGCTTGTCGCAGGTATTGTCCTTCCCCGGAGGGCAATAGCAGTCGCGGCCCCAATCGCGGAACGATTCGGCGATCAACTTCAATTCCGAGTTGTTGGTGAACACGGCACCGCCCTCGCCCATGGTGATGTGGTGGGCGGGGTAGAAGCTCAGCGTAGCGATATCGCCGAAGGTACCGACGAGTTGGCCGTTGTAGGTCGCGCCCAGCGCATCGCAGCAGTCCTCGATCAGCCAAAGATTGTATTTCTTGCAGAGTGCCGTGACGACGTCGAGATTGAACGGATTGCCCAGCGAGTGCGCCAGCATGATGGCCTTGGTCTTGGGCGAGATCGCTGCCTCGATTTTGCTTGCATCGATGTTGTGGGTCGCGAGGTCCACATCAACGAACACCGGCACCGCGCCGAACTGGAGGATCGGGTTAACCGTGGTCGGGAAGCCTGCGGCAACCCCGATCACTTCATCACCCGGCTTGATGGCGCGCTCGCCCAGCTTCGACGAGGTGAGGGTCGAGAAGGCGACGAGGTTGGCCGACGATCCGGAATTGACAGTGATCAGGTGTTTGACGCCGAGGTATTTCGCGAGTCGCTCTTCAAACATGGCGTTGAAGCGACCGGTGGTGAGCCAGCCGTCCAGGCTGGCCTCGACCATGTTCTGGAGCTCTGCGGCGCCGATCACTTTGCCGGATACCGGCACTGGCGTTTGTCCGGGAACGAAAGCCTGCGGGGCATAGACGATGTCCGCATACTGCTGCACCAGATTGGCGATCTCCTTGCGAATGGCGTTCGGAGATTTCGGCATAAATTGAATGTTCGAGGTAGTCATATTTTTAAGCAGGCAAACTAGCGTTTTGATATTGTGAAATTTGTTGAAGGCACTTAGCTCGGATGTCAGCCTTGTCGAGCCATGCGTGGTGCCATTCGACGATGTGTCCAAGTGCGGTCGCGAGATGCCAGCGCGGCTGCCATCCCAGCTTCGCTCTTGCCTTGGAAATATCCAGCTTCAGGTAGTGGGCTTCGTGGGGATGCTGGCCTTCGTCCAGCTGCCATGCGGCCTCGCCGCCCCAGCTGCGGACCATATGCTCCACGATCCACTGGACGGGCCGCGCATCGTCGTCGTGCGGACCGAAATTCCAGCCGTCGGCGAAAGCCTGGCCTTCGTGATACAGGCGCTCGGCGAGCGCAAGATAGCCGGACAAGGGTTCGAGAACGTGCTGCCATGGCCGCGTGGAATGCGGATTACGGATGATCACTGGCTCGCGCTTCTCGAACGCACGCAGGATATCCGGGACCAGACGGTCCGCGGCCCAATCGCCGCCACCGATGACATTGCCGGCGCGCGCGGAAGCCAGCGCGATACCGGATTGCTGGAAAAAGGAACGGCGATAAGCGCTGGTGACCAGTTCCGAGCACCCTTTGCTATTGCTGTAGGGGTCATAACCACCCATGGGTTCATCCTCGCGGTAGCCCCACACCCATTCCTTGTTCTCGTAACACTTGTCCGTCGTGACATTGACAATCGCACGTGCGCTGCCGACCTGACGAGCGGCCTCGAGCACATGCACAGTCCCCATGACGTTGGTCGCGTAGGTCTCGACAGGGTGCTGGTAGGAGTAACGCACCAAGGGCTGGGCGGCCATGTGGATAATGATCTCCGGCTTGCAGGCCTCCATCGCGGACAGCACCGTCGCGTAATCGCGGATGTCGCCGATAATGCTGGTCATCCCGTTAACGACGTTCGCTTCCTCGAACAGGGCCGGTGAAGTCGGCGCCGCAAGCGCCAAGCCATGAAGCTCAGCTTCCATCGACTGCAGCCACAGGCTAAGCCAGCTGCCCTTGAAGCCGGTATGCCCGGTCAGGAGAACGCGTTTGCCGCGCCAAAAATCAGGATTGACGCTCATGATCAATCCCACTTCTTCCAAGGTGCTTTCCCGCTCGTCCACAGGCCTTCCAGGTGAATCTTGTCGCGCAAGGTGTCCATCGGCTGCCAGAATCCTTGGTGCTCGTAGGCCATCAGCTGGCCCATTTCCGCCAGATCCGACAAGGGCTCCTGCTCCCAGATCGTGGCATCGCCCTTCTTGATGAACTCAAGGACTTTCGGGGAAAGCACAAAGAATCCGCCGTTGATCATGGCGCCATCGCCCTTCGGTTTCTCCTTGAAACTCTTGACCTGCGATTCCACGATATCCAGCGCGCCGAAGCGGCCAGGCGGATACGTGGCGGTCAGTGTCGCCCACTTCTTGTGCTTCCGATGGAACTCGATGGTCGCGCTGATATCGATGTCGCCGACGCCGTCGCCATAGGTAAAGCAGAACGCTTCCTCGTTCTTCAGGTAGTCGCCCACGCGCGCCAGTCGGCCGCCGGTCATCGACTCGTCGCCGGTGTCCACCAGCGTCACTCTCCAAGGCTCAGCGCGCTTTTCGCGCACGTGCATCTGATTCGCCTGCATATCGAAGGTCACGTCGGACATGTGGAGGAAATAGTTCGCGAAGTATTCCTTGATGACGTAACCCTTGTAGCCACAGCAGATAATGAAATCGTGGATGCCGTGATGCGAGTACATCTTCATGATGTGCCAGAGAATCGGCTTGCCGCCGATTTCCACCATAGGCTTGGGCCGGGTGGAGGTCTCTTCACTCAAGCGCGTACCAAGTCCCCCTGCGAGAATGACTGCTTTCATATAAATATCCTAACTTGCTGAATTGGGCGCTGAACAAACAAATGCGTCGGAATAAAATCTATTGGAGGGCAAGCCGGCGCTTGCCACGCGGTCCTGGGCGCTACGGATCATGGCGTCCGACCCGCAGGCATACACCGCCGCGTTGGTCAGGTCGGGCTGCAAGCCGAGCAGCACGTCTTGCACGTAGCCCCTCTTTCCGGTCCAGCCATGATCGGCGCGCGAGAGCACTGGCACGTAACGGTGATCGCCGCTCATCGCCTCAATGTCGATGTACAGGTCGGTCGGCACGCGCCCACCCCACAGCACCGTCACCGACTTCGGGCGCTGCTCCGATGCGAGTCCGGGGATCGTCTCGAGTATTGCCTTCACAGGTGCAATGCCCGTGCCCGTGGCCAGAAAGACCAGGTCAAGACCCGCCGTCTGGCGCATGAAGAACGTACCTAGCGGACCGTTCAGTCGAATCAGGTCGTTGACCTTGGCCTGGCCGAACCAGTAAGCACTCATGGAGCCGCCTTCGACAGCACGGATGTGTAGTTCGAGCGTCTTGCTACCCCCGTCCGCGCTAGCGAGCGAATAACTGCGGCGCAGGCCTTCAGGACCGATAACGTCGATGTACTGGCCCGGAAGGAAATTGAACTCGGCCGTAGGCGGCATGCGCAGGATGACGCGCAGGACATCCGGCGCCAGTTTTTCGAGGCTGCTGATACGGCATGGGAGGGTTTTCACCACAGGCAGCTCGATACCGCCCAGGTCCTCGGATTCGAGCATCACGTCGGCACTCGCCGAACGCACGCAACTCAGAATCCAGCCTTGGGCCCTTTCCTCTGCGGACAGTCCGATTTCGGCTTGCAGTGCAGTCGTTTCACCCTCGAGTACCTTGCATTTGCAGGTACTGCAGCGGCCCGATTTGCAGCTGTAGGGCATGAATACGCCGGCTTTAGCAGCGGCATCCAGGATTGAAGCGCCGGGCTGGACCTCGAAACGGGTTCCCGAACTTAGAATGATTTCCGCCATGGTTCACTTCTTTGCTAATAAGGACTTGAACTCGTGCCACTGGGCACGCCCTTCCTCGGATTTCAGGAAGTTCCGCCGGGCCCGGGACATGAAGGCGGACAGGACGGCAAGCAACAAACCGGCGATCGTGGCCAGCGCGACAATAAGCACGCGGCGCGGCTTGGCTTTGCGCTCGGGTTCCGCCGCCGGGTCGAGCACTTGAATGATCGAAGGGTCCTTGGCCTCATCCAACCGTGCTACTTCATACTGCTTGGCCAAGAGTTCGTAGAGCATCTGGTAGTACTTCACATCGCGCAGCAGTTTGGCGCTCTGGAAGCCGCTCTGCCTCCCAGTGGAGGGCGACTGGTTATCACCACCGTCAGCGCCGCGACCGTTTTCCAGCTTTGCCAGCTCGCCACGCAAGCTGGCCAGCTCCTCCGATACCTGCTTGTATTGAGGATTATCGCGGGTCACGAAAGCCGCCATGGAATTCAGCTGAATTTCCTTGGCTGATGCCTGCGCACGCAAACGCGCGACGGTCTCGAGCATCGCACGGCTTTCCGTGTCCACGCTGATAACTCCGCGGCGATCCAGGGCACCCTTCAACTCGCCTTCGACTGAGGCCAGGTTGTCTTTCGCCTTCTCAAGCTGCTGCTCGTAAAACATCCTGCGCTGGCTAGCTTCAGTGACCGCAAGCACTTTGTTCAATTGGGTGAGTTCATTGACATAGGCATTCGCCAGCGGAGCGACCAACTGCTTGTTCTTGTCCTCGACCTGGATACTGATCAGGCCGTCCTTACCGGCACTGATCGTTGTGTTTTTCTGCAGCCGGATACGGGCCGCATCAAGTGAATCGGTGTCGTAGACTTTTTTCAGGTTGAATTTGGCGATCAGCCGGTCAGCGACGGTCCGGCTCTTCAGCATGCCAACGTACAGGTCGTTAGAGTTCTTTATTCCCATACCGGCTGCAAAACCTGCCGCACCGCCGAGCTGTGACAGCAAGGCAGTCGTACTCGACTGGCTTTGTTGCGGCGGCAAAAGCTTGGTTGTCGCTTCATAGACATTGGGCAATGCCATGCTGCCCCCAGCAGAGATGACAGCCGCTGTAAAAGGCACTACCAGGAGCCGCTTTTTGTACTCTGCCAAAAAGATCAGCATCTCAAATAGACCGATGTCGCCATCGACCTTGCTCGACTGCTCGTGTGCAGTCATCTGCGATTGATTCATACTGTCAGGCCACTTCCCGCTTCGAAAACATTGTGATGATCATTCTTTCAACGTCTTGATCGCCGCAGCGCCCAGACCGAAGTTGGCGAAAATCTGCGCCCACTCACGCGTGCCTTTCAAGAACTTTGTCCACTTGGTCTCTCGGTCAAACTTTTCAGGAACGACCACGCTGTCACCTGGCATAACCTCCATCCCGCCGATACTGCCGAACAGCCAGCTCCCCGTATCGCGCGAAACCACGCTGCCATCAGCACGAATAACGAACGCCTGGTCAACATCTGCGTCTAAAGTCACGCCAGCTACGTTCAAGTAGTCCTTGACGCGAGCGTTTGGCCGCCAGAGTGACGAAGATTCGACATTGACCGCTCCGAACACATGGACAAAGGCTGGCATCGCGGGGACAACGAGACGATCGCCGTTCTCCAGCTTTAATTGCGGCAGCCGAGCGAACGAACGTTCCTTCGGGTCCAGGTTGAATGCAATCCGTCCAGTCGGCTTCAGTTGACGGAACTGCGCGATCTTCTGCCGGGCCAACTCGGTCTGCGCTTGCTGCTGGGCTGCGAGCACCTGTGGGTTAACCGAAGCCAGAGCCTGCTGATTAGCGACGCTCAGGCTCTGTTCCCTGGTGAGCTGAGCCTCTAGACGGCGAGCAGCTTTTTCGAGATTGAGTTCCTGCTCCTTACGGACCGCTTCGCGATGGAATGCAGTCCCGAACAGATAAGCATTTGCAGTCGGGCCACCCGCCTTTGCTAGCAGGCTTTGCAGCGTTTCCCCGGCGCTCATCTGGTACACACCAGGAACCTTAACTTCACCTTCAACGCGAACCAGCACGCGTCGCTTGTCCATCGGGACCGCGACATCCTGTTGCGAAAAGATGGTCACGGTGTCGCCCGTTTGGAGCTCGACGTTGTCGGCACTTGCGGGATTCGCAAACACATTTCCCAGATTGAACGGCACCAGAGTGACCGACAGATCCTTGCGGTTAATGCGTTCGACGACTGCATAATCCCAATTCACTTCGTCCACCAAATCGCCAACACGCGCGGCGATAGTGTCAGCGTGTTCGTTCGTCACCTGCTCGTCGTGCCCACTGGCAACGACTTGGTTCTGGCGCTTCACCGAAGCGCGGGTGATCAAGTAATCACGGCTTGGGATCAGGTCGCTGACGCGCATGCCTGGTTTGAACGGGGCACGGACCGGCTGGTCCACGTTACCGCGCAAGATGACCGCGTTCGAGAACTCCGGCGTGATAGAAGTAATGTTCAGTACGTCGCCGTCTTTCAACGGCCGCTTCAGGCTGGCACTGTCGAGCGCAAACTGCTCCACGCTGCGCGGGCGGTTCTTGCTCGGATCGATGCGTTCCAGGAACGCACGACGTGGATCGGCTACCACCGGCATGCCGCCAGCAAAGTCGAGCATCGATTCGATCGTGTCGCTGCCGGTCTTGAGTTCATACACCGCTGGGCTGTTCACCTTACCCACCAGCGCCACATAGCCGGCGGCCGCCGGGATATAGATAGAGTCACCGTCCTGCAGCTTGACGTCGGCCGACTTGTCGCCTTTGGCGATAAAGGCATACAGGTCGAGCTCAGTGACCACGCGACCGGCGCGCTTCACCTGGACGCGGCGCATACTGCCGTTTGCATTTGGACCGCCACTGGCGAACAGCGCGGTCACCAGCGTCGACAGGCTGGACACGGTATAGGTACCAGGACGGCTCGCCTGGCCAACTACGTATACAGTAATCGCGCGCAGCTGACCGAAGTTCACGCTGATAGTCACGCCTTTGTACAGCTTGGCGACCGCGTTGCGGATGATATCGTCAGCATCACCTGCCTTCACGCCAGCCAGCACCACCGAACCGATCGTTGGGATCGTGATCGTACCGTTGCGGTCAATAGTGGCGCGAAAATCGATGTCGATCGTACCCCAACCACGGATCAGGAGCTCATCACCCGGGCCGAGCACATACTCCGACGGCACCGGGGAGTTCAGGATTGGAGCAAAGGTCGACGGGGCATTCGCGAAGAAGTTGGCGCCGAAGATCGGGAGATCCTGGCCAACACTGTCGAAGATGAACTTTTGAAATTCGGTCTGAAACCCGGCCTGCTCCACGCGTGCAGCGCCCGTCGCAACCGGTGCCTGTCCGGCGCGAGCCTGGGCGTTGCGTACAGGTAGCGCCCCCGCGGAGCCTGAGGTCGGACGCAACTGTGCTGCAGCAGCCGAAGCATCGGCTGCAGACGCCGTTGCAGGGGTGGCATTAGTTATCGACACCCGGCGTGGCGCGGTCGGCGTTGCGGTCGGTGCCGCCGTGTTATTCAGGTCTTGGCCAAACATCTCGTCGGCACGTGCCGGCGATTCTTGAGCAGACGCAATAGTCGACGCAACGCCGATAGCCAGCGCTACTGCGCGAAGCAAAAACTTGGACATGTGATACTCGAGAAGAGAGATGGTAGCAGTCGGATAACCTAGGATTATATCCCGTCCCGACGGTACTGTGAACAGCAAGAAATTACTAACGCAAAATAAAATCCCCGTAGTACAACACTTGTTTGCCCATGAGAGATAGATCTGGAGCTATACGATATTGATCAAACAAGAGTGGTACAGAGATTGATTCAGCTCAATTAACTTCTTTGTTACATTGCGTGAAAATTTTGCAAATCAGGATTAATCCATAACATAAGGTTATATACCGGTCGTTACGGAAATTGAAGCCCCATCCATAGGGGATGTTGAAGGTGGTCCGACGCCGCCTTGCTGGCCGAATACGGGCTGTTCGACGAGTAAGGGTGCTGCTCGTCGAAGGCTGGTGCATCGGGAGTGAGCGTACCGTACACCTCATTGGTCGACACATGCAGGAAGCAGAAGCTGGCACGCTCGTCGCCTGGCAATCCGGTCCAGTCGCCAGCAGGTGGAAGGTGCCCACCACGCTGGTGTCGATAAAGGCTGCCGGACCGGCGATCGAGCGGTCGACATGGCTCTCGGCCGCAAAGTTCAGCACGGCGCGCACCCGGTAATCGTGCAGCAGGCGCGTCACCGGGCTGCCGTCGCCGATGTCGCCGCCCACGAAATGGTGGCGCGGGTCGTCGTGGACAGCAGCAAGGTTGTTCAGGTTGCCCGCATAGGTTAGCTTATCGAGGTTGACGATCGGCTCGTCGTGTTGCGCCAGCCAGTCGAGCACGAAGTTGGAACCAATGAAGCCGGCGCCACCGGTCACAAGGATGGTCATACGTTACCAGGTTAGTTGAATGCGGGCATGCGTCCGCTAACCCGAATTATGGCGCCGTTTGGGCCTGCGGCAGGGAGTCAGAGCCCGCGCTAAATCAAAGAAGAGTCGGGCTGGCGGATCACGTCGCCAGACAGCGGTTCGGGCCGCTTGGGTCGGCGCCGCCGCGCATACCATGCCGACACCACGAAGGCATACACCGACAGATACAGCAGGAAGCTCGCCAGCACGCCTTGCAGCAGCGCTTCCGGCACGGCCGCAAAGCGCACCGCCATCATCGCCGGCACCAGCGCCACCACCCAGCAGACTGGCGACACGCAGGCGTTACGAAGCGACGCCGGCAGAGCGTGCAGTAAGCGCGCCACGATTGCGGTCTTGACCAGGCTGTGCAGGTGCCAGCTGTCCGGGTGCCCCGGATGGCGGCGGCACCACAGCCGCCGCACGATGGTGAAAACGGTCTCGAAAACCGGATAGCCACAAGCCAGCAGCGGCGCCCAAGGTGATACCAGCGGATTGCGGTAAACCAGCATCACCGCCATCCAGGACAGCAGGAAGCCGAGCAGGTAAGCGCCGCCGTCACCAAGGAACAATTTACCGAAGGGGAAATTCACGACGAAGAAGCCGGCGGTCACAGCACATACCACGAAGCAAAGCTGGGCCAGGGTGGCGTCGCCGGCGTCCTGGGCGATGATGCCGAGCGCGGCCATGCCGATCAGCACGGTGCCGCTGGCCAGGCCATTGAAGCCGTCGATGATGTTGACCGCATTGGCCACGCCGCCTACCGCGATGGCGGTGAACAGGATCGAAGCCGGCAGCCAGGTGAGCATCATGTCGATTGGACCAATGCCGATGTGTAACAGCGTAACGCCAGTCAGGCTCCAGCAGCACACGCCGCTTGCGATGGTGGCGAACAGGCGCGCGCGCACCGAAACGTTACGGGTCAGGTCTTCGGCCAGCCCGAACACGAAGGCCGGCATGGCGGATACGAGCACCGGCAGCAGCAATTCCTGCTGCGCCTCGGGCAGTACGCCGAGCGACAGCCACAGGCCGAGCATGATGGCGGCACCACCGATACGGGGCGTCGGGGTGATATGGAATTTCTGCACGCCATGCGTCGCGTCGAGCGAATAGCGCCCGTGCCAGCGCTTCGTCAGGACGAGCAGCAGGGAACAGGCGAGCGACACGGCAAAACCAAGCTCGAGGCCGGTAAATGGAAAATTAAAAAGACTCATAAAACCACTTTGTCAACTCGTCAATTCTAGCGCATTTCCATTTAGCTAATGGACAAACCTGTTACAGAGTGTGTCCCGGCCAGCATCTGCAAATCACTGATCAGCAAGCAGAATTTATCGATTTTAGGGAACTTGATATCTCACAATCAACCGTCCTGAAACTTCTTCTAATATTCCCGACAATTTATTACACCTTTATTTGCGGCAATTATTCATCTGAATGATTTTTGCAATCGGGAGCTCCGATGGTCCTCACCCGGTACCGCGCCGCATTCGCCCTGCCCCAACTGCCTACGCTCCTGCTTCTGCTTTTGCTCCTCGCCGCGCCGGCAATGCCAGCACACGGTCAGTCCAGTGAACTGACCGAACTCCGTACCCGCCAGCTCGAGGCCGAAGCGCGCCAGGCACTGGCCGAAGCCGAACGCGCCGAACTGCTGGCGCGCCTGCCGCCAGCCCAATCCAAGCCGCTGACAGGCAGCATCGACACCCGCCAGTTCGGCGCGGCCGGACTGGTGCGCGCCTTCGACCTGGCGCGCGAGCTTGCAACAATCCTGTGTGCCCGCCTGCCTGCCAACCGCACCGCCGCCCTCTATGATCCGGCCACGAGCCAGGGCATGGTGGCGGCGCGTACCGTCGACAGCGCCCTCACCCGCTTTTCCAGCGACATCGCCGAGCGCAACAAGGCCTTGCAGCGCTACCTCGACACCCAGCGCCCGCCGGGCTCCGGCGCGGCGGCGCTGCCGCTGGCCATGCTCACCATCGTGCCGGCGACGGTGCGCGCGGGCGCCGACATCGCCGCCCTGCTGCGTAGCGACGTGAGCGTGACCGGGATCGGCTATGGCGAAGGGGCGCGCAGCCTGTTCGCCAGCGCCCTGGCGCAAACCTGCCCAGAGCGCATCAGCGGACTCGGGGCCGGCTACCTGGGCGAACTCGACTGGGCACGCTACGAAAAACTGCTGGGGCGCCTGAATGCCCTCGCCGTCCACCGCGCCGCCTACGCCCAGCGCATTGCCGAGCTGCAGGTGCTGCTCGATGCCGCCAAGGGCGAGCAGAAGAAGGAAATGGCCGCAGTCAGCCAGGCGGCGCTGGCGCAACTGAAGGTGGTGGACGCCTTCGTCGACTCGCTCAAGGCCGGCGAAGCCAGCGACAGGAGCCCGCTGTTCAATGCCGCGCGCTTCCTCGGCTATAGCGAGCGCACCGCCGGCAGCCTGGTGCTCGACGCCGATTTGCGGCTGGAAGGCATGAGCATCGTGAAGGAAAACCTGTTCACCGGCCAGCACCTGCGCCTGTCGGGCGTGGCCTTCCTCTGGTACCGGCTGCACGAGCCGGACGGGCGGCTGCTGGCGGCGGAGACGCTGCGGCGGATCAGCAGGCCGGTGGAGGTGGATTTGCGTGGCGAAGGGGCGCCGGATTCGTTCTGGTCCGTAGGGTGGGCGGCTCCGCCGCGCACGCGGTGATCGCTATTGGCTCCGCTTTCGCGCCGGATGATCTTGCTGTCAACTATCACCGCGTGGGCAGGAGACCTGCCCACCCTACGAAAACCGAGCCGTTACCGT
Organism: Massilia sp. UBA6681; assembly: GCF_002454935.1. Lineage (NCBI taxonomy): Bacteria > Pseudomonadati > Pseudomonadota > Betaproteobacteria > Burkholderiales > Oxalobacteraceae > Massilia > Massilia sp. UBA6681. The sequence goes on along the minus strand of NZ_DKJX01000052.1, from coordinate 61,510 downwards.
TCTAGGCGCTTGACCGCCTGCTCGATCGCCCCGAACACCGACTTCCCCTTCTCATCCAGCATCTCGATCCGGATGGTGTCGCCAAAACGCATGAACTGCGTAACCGGCTCGCCGAACTCGATGCTCTCCAGGCAGCGCTGCTCGGCGATGCAGGAGTAGCCCTTCGACGCATCCTTGTTCGACACCGTGCCCGAGCCGACGATGCTGCCGGCGCGCACGTTGCGGCTCTTGGCCAGGTGCGCGATCAGCTGCGGGAAGTTGAAGACCATGTCCGTGCCGGCATCCGGCTGCCCGACCAGCCTGCCGTTCCAGCTCGACCTCAGCGGCAGGTGGACCTTGCCGCCGCGCCAGGCCTCGCCCAGCTCGTCCGGCGTCACCGCCACCGGCGCGAAACTGGTTGCCGGCTTCGACTGCAGGAAGCCGAAGCCCTTGGCCAGTTCGTCGGGAATCAGGTTGCGCAGCGAGACGTCGTTGGCCAGCATGAGCAGGCGGATCTGGCCGTGCGCCTCGTCGGGCGTCGATCCCATGGGTACGTCGCCGGTGACCACCGCCACCTCGGCTTCGAAGTCGATGCCCCACTCTTCGTGCGCCAGCACGATGTCGTCCATCGGACCGATGAAGTCATCGCTGCCGCCCTGGTACATGAGCGGGTCTTCCCAGAACGAGGCCGGCATCTCGGCCTTGCGCGCCTTGCGCACCAGTTCGACGTGGTTGACGTAGGCCGAGCCGTCGGCCCACTGGTAGGCGCGCGGCAGCGGCGACATGCAGGCGCTTGGGTCGAAGTCGAAGGGGCGGCGGGCGCGGCCATCATTGAGCAGCAGCGACAGCTCGGCCAGCTGGGGCGCGATGAAAGCCCAGTCGTCGAGCGCGGCCTGCAGGGTGGGCGCGATGCCGTCGGCGACATGGGCGGTCTTCAGGTCGCGCGAGACGACCACCAGCATCCCGTCGCGGGTGCCGTCCTTGAGCGTGGCGAGTTTCATGTGAGCGGACTCTTGTTAGCAGTCCGCAATTTTATACGAGGTTCGTAGGGTGGGCAGCTTGTGTTCTGGTCCACTGGACCAGAACACCCCACGCGGTGATGGTTAACTCCAAGATCATCCGACACAAAAGCGGAGCCGATAGCGATCACCGCGTGGGCGGGAGACCCGCCCACCCTACAAAGGCCGCCTAGTACCGCACCACCACGCCGGCGCCGATGGTGCGCTGGAAGTAGTTGTAGTCGATCAGGCTCTGGCCATAACCCGAGAACCAGTGCACATAGCCCTTGAGCGGGCCGGCCAGCGGGAAGGCCCAGCCGAGCTGGGTCGCGCCCTTGCTGGTCGAGAGGTTACGGCGCAGCATGGCGCTGAACTCGTGGCCGTCCATCCGGTAGGTGCCGGACAGTTCGGCGCGGCCCATGTAGTCGATGATGTCGGGGTTGTCGTCGTCCTCGTACCGCTCGTTCAGGCGCTTCCACACGCGCGCCGTCATCGAGAAGCGGCCGCGCTCGATGCCGACCTGGGCATAGATCCGGTTCCAGCTGCGCGACAGGGTCGAGGTCTGGCCGTTCGACTGGTGGACCAGGCCCAGGTTCAGGTACTTCAGGTTGGCGCCGAAAGCGCTGAAGTTCAGCGGCGTCACCACCATCACCTCGGGCTGGTAGTTGGTCTCGCGGAAGGGGCTGGAAGCTTCGCTGTTGTCGGCCTGCCAGAAGCTGTTCTGGGTGTAGCCGAACCAGACGTCGATCGGTAGCTCGAAGGCCGTCTCGACCGCCTTCATCTTGAAGCCGAGCTGGTACTGCAGTTCGGCGTGCGACAGCTTGCCGGTGAAGTCGACCGCGCGGAAAGGCTGGTAGGGCGCCTCGTTGGGGCGGTGGGTGCGGGTCGCGATCAGGTAGTTCTGCCGGTGCGGGCGGAACACGAAGATGCCGCGGCGGTGCTTCTCGTTCAGTTCCCAGTGCGAGTCCATGGTGTACTCGGCGACCGCTTCGACCGCCGGATCGACCGAAGCGGCCGGGTTCGGCTGCGGCTTGGCCGGGAACGCGGTCGGCTGCTGGCCAGGAACGGAGGCGACCTCCGAGCCCTGGGCCGGCGCGGCAAGGACGGCGGGCGCGGCAGGCGTGGCGCCATGGGCGCCCGCCAGGCTGTCGAAGCAGGCCAGGCGCTCTCTGGTGTCAACCAGCTTGGTGCAGTCGGCCAGTTGCTGGGTTACCGTTAGGGTCGCCTGTTGGGCGAAGGCTGGAGTGGCGAGCAGGACGGGCAGCAGGGCTGCGGGGATCTTCTTCAAATGCATGGGCTTTCTTCGGAAACGGCTGTATGGACGCAATGACAGGGGCAAGCGTGCCCATGACATGACGGTTTGTCAACGGCAGTGTCGCGGAAAACCCGGGATGATGGCGCACCGTTTGCAGCCGCCCACCCTACCGGTTCAACCTGTTCAGCAGCTGGATGCGCAGCGCGCGGGCGCCATCCGCGTCCAGGGGGGCCAGCATCCGGCGCGCCCGTGGCGGAATATGGGCCGCCTCGCTGCCATCGCTTTCGAAGACGTAGTGGCGGAACAGCTCCTGCCAGGCAGACCGCTGGGCGGGCGGGAGCTCGCGCATGGTGAGCAGCGCCAGCATCAGGCTGCTTACCGGCGAATCCATGTGCGGCGCCGACTGGCGCCACCAGTAATTCACCAGCGCGTTGAAGGGCTCGAGCGCTTCGATGTGATGCCACCACATCGAGGGAATGAAGAGCGCGTCGCCCGGTCCCAGTTCGGCCGACCGGGCCTGCTCCATGGCCTGCGCGAAGCGCGGGAAGCGTTCCAGGTCGGGCTTGGCGAAGTCGACCAGGCTGATCGCCTGCCCGGCCGGGGTGAAGTCGAGCGGCCCGATGTACAGGTTCGACACCTGCTCCGGCGGGAACAGCGTGAAGCGGCGCCGGCCCGCGGCTACGACCGCGATGTTGTCCGGCACGTCGTAGTGGGCGGCGATGCGCGAGCGGTTGCCGATCCAGATGCTCACCAGCGGCACGCGCCCGCCCAGGTCGAGGTCGTTCTCGGAACGGAAGCCCGGCAGGTAGTGGTCGATCATCGTCGAGCCGACGTAAACCGAGGGCGGGCGCGCGTCGTCCTTGTGGTCTTCCAGTTCTTCCAGCACCTTGTCGAGCGGCGCCTTGATGGCGGCGTAATTGAAGCCGCTCAGGTCCTCGTTGTAGAAGTAGCGCCCCGCCATCTCGGGCGCGCCCAGGAAGGCCAGCACCTGTTCGCCGCGGTAGAAGCGGCGCAGGTAGGCGCCCGCCTCCTGCTGCGAGGCGTGCGCCCTGGCGACCATCGGCCAGCTCGACGCCAGCCCGCGCAGCACCACCGGTTCGGTCGAGGTCAGCAGTGCGTCGCTGAGCACACCCGGCACGCTGCCGTCGAGCTCGCGGATCGGCGCGGGTTCAGGCAGCATGGCGGCTCTCTCGACGCTCGCGGCGCGCGATCAGGTCGCGGAAGTTGGCGAGCGAGGCCACCGCCATGTAGATCGCCTCCAGGTGGCCGGCGCGGCTCAGGCGCTCGAGCGCGGCGCCCGGCAGCGCCTGCAGGCGCTCCTCGTTGATCGTGTAGAAGCCCATCAGGCGGTGCTGCGAGCCGTCGTTCAACTCGATGTCGGCAACGAAGGATTCGAGCAGCGCGTGCTCTACCAGCGCGTCCACGAAGGCCGGCATGGCTTGCAGGCCCTGGTGCAGGGTCAGCAGCACCGAATGGATGCGTTCCAGGTAGGGACTGGTGCCGCCGTAGGGCAGGAACAGTTCCTGCCCCTCAGTCCGGCTCACGCGCGGATGATCGATGTCGATGTGGATGTTCAGTTCGTCACCATGGCGGCCGATCAGGAAGGGCCGGCGTTCGATGTTCAGCGGGACGTAGTGGGCATCCCAGCCTTGCGGGCCGAGGAACAGGTTCTCGCCGCTTTCGAAGCCGAACAGCGCCAGCGCCTCGTAGCCGGCGGGGTCTCCGGTGGCGCGAAAGACGATCGGGTAATGGGCCTGGACCTGGCGGAACTCCTGCGGGAAGGTCAGGCTGAACATCACGTCGTCGCCCCAGGCGGCGCTGCGTTCGGGAATGACGCGCAGGTCCTTGTGTTCCAGGCTGTGCAGCAAAACGGATTGGCTCATAGTCTCCTCCGCCCTAAGTTTCGCATGGACAAAGCCATGCGTGTCAAAAAAACAGGCCGCACGAAGACGGCCTGTCGGAAAGGCGGCAGCGGGTGCCGCCCGGCACCAAGAACTTAGAACTTGTAGCGGGCGCCCACCATGTAGCGGCGGCCGCCGGTCGATACCTGCAGCACCTGCATCTCGGAGCGGCCATGGACACGCTGGGTCGCGTCGTTGACGTTGATCGCCTCGAGGGACAGGCTCAGGTTCTTGCTGAGGTTGTAGCCGATCGAGAGGTCCAGCTGGCCGTAGGGCTCGACATAGCTCGGATTGGGCTTGCCGTTGTCGGCGGTCGAGGACAGGAAGCGGTCGCGCCAGTTGTAGGCTGCGCGCACCGACCAGTTCGTGTCTTCGTAGATGCCGACGATGTTGGCCGAGTCCGACAGGCCGACCAGCGCGAACTGGTTGCCCACGCCCAGGTCGTCATAGGTCAGGCCCGACTTCACGTAGGTGTAGTTGGCCTGGAAGCCGAAACCGTTGGCGAACATGTGCTGCCAGTTGACCTCCGCGCCCTTCAGGGTGTCGCCCTGCGAGTTGACCAGGGTGGACACCTGGTAAGGCAGCGCCGGATTGCCCGCGACCCCGGTGATCGTGCCCTGGGCCACGCCGGCCGAGTTGTCGCCGGTGTAGGTCACGCCCGGCTGGCCGGCGTAATTGCGCAGGATGTAGTTGCGGATGCAGATCCGGTTCGAGACCGAGCAGCCGGAGGCCACCGCCGCATTCCAGTAGGCCCCGCCCACCGGCGTGGTCGCGCTCGGCGAACCCTCGGTGATCACGGTCGAACCCGTGTAGTCGGTCAGCTTCTTGTGGAACAGGCCCAGCGAGAGCATGCTCTGCTTGTTGTAGTACCACTCGGCCGACAGGTCCAGGTTCTTGGACTTGACCGGCTCCAGCGCCGGGTTGCCGCGGCTGACCGTCACGCCGGTGACGCTGGCGGTAGTGCCGTAGGTGCTGCCGCCGGCGATCTGGTCGTAGCGCGGACGGCCGATCGACACGCCATAGCTGGCGCGCACTTTCATGTCGGAGCGCGGCTCGATGTCCCAGTCAATGCTCGGCAGGAAGTTGTTGTACTTGCCTTCCAGCGTCTCGAAGGTCTGCGATCCGAAGTCGACCGGCAGCTCGTTTTCCGAGATCCAGCGGATGCCGGTCGGCACCTTGGTCAGGCCGGTCGACGAGACCCGGGTCTGCTCGTAGCGGAAACCGATCCCGGTGTGCATCGGCATCGCGGTGTCCCAGTCGGTGTTGAACTGCAAGTAGAGCGACTTGGTCTTCTCGATCGTGGTGCGGTCGTAGGCCGGGTTGGCCAGGCTCGGGGTGTAGCCGGCGCGGTCGCCGGTGATCGCAATGGCGGCGTTGCGCACGCCTTCGAAATCGAAGGGGTGGATCTGGGTGAACAGGGCCGGATTGTCCGCGCCGCCGAGCTTGCTGAAGTAGTTGCGCAGGTTATCCGCGTGCCACAAGCTCTGGTCATAAGCATTCGACGTGACCGGCACGGTGCCGCCCCAGGTATCGCGCTGCACCTGCTGGAAGATCGACTCGTTCTTGTTCTTGGTGAAGGCCACGCCGAAGTTCAGGCCCGAGCTTTCGAACAGTTTCAGCTTGCCGCCCAGCTGGGCCTGGTCGAGCGTCATTTCGTTGCGGCCATCCTGGAACCACGAGCCCGCGACCTGGTGCGGCCTGCCGACGAAGTCGGCGCCCTGGATCGACAGCACCGGCATCTCGCTGGTGAAATCGGCGCGCGTGATGCCGCGGCTGAAGCTGGCGGTGGCCAGGTCGTTGTTGAAGCCGTAGGGGCTGTCCGACTTCGCTTCGGCCACCGAGTGGTGGGCGTCGAAGCTCAGGGTCAGGTCCGGGGTGGCGCGCCACTGGGTGTTGAAGCCGAGCGAGTTCAGGGTCGACTTGCGGGCAGAGTCGCCGCCGTTCATCGAGATGTCCTGCGGGCTGGTGTAGCGCTCTTCGTAGTACAGCGGCGAGGACAGCGGACCGCCGCTGAACTGGGCGCCCTGGATGTCCATGTTGTGGCCGAACCAGGCCGACAGCTCGCTGTAGCGGTGCTGCAGCTTGTTCTCCGCGAAGGTGTAGTCCAGGGTGGTGGTCAGTTCCTTGACCGGACGGAACTGGAAGGTCAGCTGGCCGTTGGTGCGCTGGCGCTGGTAGCCGTTCATCTTGTACGACATGTTCTGTGGCGACAGGTACAGGTCGTTACCGCTTGGCGGGTTCTTGATGTTGACGAAGTTCGGGTTGTTCGGCTGCGGGATCGCGCCGTCGCTCGTATCGCCCATCTTGAACGGACCCAGCCAGCCGTTGATGACGGCGGCCGTGTTGATGCCCATGTTGCGTTCCTGGTAGCTGGCGCTGGCGGACAGGCCGAACATGCCGTCGTTCCAGGTATTGCTGTACAGGCCGGAGATTTCCGGGGTGGCCGAGCGCCTGGCCTTGTTCTGGTCGGGCAGGTTGTTATTCGACTCGTCGTACATCACCTTGGCGCCGAAGCTGGCCTGCTTGCCGAGGTCGAGCGGACGGCCGGTCATGACGTTCAGGGTGGCGCCGATGCCGCCCGGGGTGACGTCGGCGCGCACGCTCTTGTACACCTGGATCTGCGACACGGCTTCCGCCGCCAGGTTGCTGAAGTCGAAGGCGCGGCCGGACTGGTCGCCCAGGTTCGCGGTCGGCATCTGGCGGCCGTTGAGCAGCACCAGGTTCAGGTCCGGGCCGACGCCGCGCACGGTGACCAGGGCGCCTTCGCCGCGGTTGCGGTCGATCGACACGCCGCTGATGCGCTGCAGCGCTTCAGCGAGGTTGGTGTCGGGGAACTTGCCGATGTCGTCGGCCGCGATGCCATCGACGAAGCCGTCCGAATTGCGCTTCAGGTTCAGCGTCGACTGCATGCTGGCGCGGATGCCTGTCACGACCACGGTGTTGGCGGCGCTGGGGGCCGCGGTGTTGGCCGGGTCGGCCGCGTTGGCGACCGCGGCGGTGTTCGCTTCCTGCGCATGGGCCTGAGCGACCAGGGTGGCGCAGGCGCTCGCCACGGCGAGGGTGATCAAACGACGCTTGGTACCCGGGTAGCGCGAATTACCCTTTTTTGATGTGTGCAGCACTGTGTCTCCTCTCTTCTACAAATATGGCCGCGCCCGGGTGGGAACGTGCCGCTGGTGGTGTCCTCGAAAACACCTGATTGGAACTTTGTAGTGGGGCCGTGTCCGTTTGTGCCGCGTGCGATTGCTGCATCGCCTTGGCTTATAAATTGCCGCTCGGACTTTTTGTATTGACGAAAGAGTAAAGGCGATGTTTGAATTAGTCAATTCGTCGAACAAACGAACTTCGCGTTAAAACACCATGAGTCAATACAAAAAAATTCATTGTGGATACGATCTAACGCTCGCCGGGCTAGGTAATCGGCGCTGCCGACCGTGTGCTCGAGACGCCTTATGAAATCGATTTCACAGCAAAATCAAGGACTTCGCGTTTTTCCGGATCAGTGATATTTCTGCAAGGAGGTGGTTATACTTGCCATGCTCCGTCCGGCTGTGCATACGCGTAAAAATTTTTTTGTGTGACCGCTGGTGTTGCATAATCTTCACACTCACTTACCTTTATTGATCCATGCCCGTCACCGGTGACCACCAATTACTCAAGCAACTCAACCGGATGGCCCTGGTGCGGCAGGTCAGCACCCAGCCCGGACTGTCGCGTGCCTCGCTGGCCGAGGTGCTGGGGCTGACCAAGTCGACGATCAGCATGCTGGTGCGCGACCTGGTGGACGAAGGCTGGCTGACCGAGCGCGAGCTGATCGCCACCGGCGAAGTGGGCCGGCGCGCGACGCCGCTGCACCTCGACCCGGGCCGCCTGGCCCTGCTCGGCGCGGAGATCGGCGTGGACGAAGCGCGCGTGCTCGCCACCAACCTCCTCGGCGAAGTGCTCGATACGCGCGTGGTCAGCTACGACGACAGCGCCGACCCGGCGTCCTGCATCAAGCTGGTGGCTGGCGGGCTGGTACGGCTGGCGCGCCGGCTCGGGCGCTCGACCGGGACAAGCGGCGCACGCCAGGTGCTGGGCATCGGCGTCGGCCTGCATGGGGGGGTGGACGAGACGCTCGGCATGCTGCGCTATGCGCCCCACCTGGGCTGGCGCAACGTCGACGTGGACAGTCAGCTGCGCGCGCATTTCGCCGGCACGCCGCTGGACGGGCTGCCGCTGTACATGCAGAACGAGGCGAACGTCGCGGCGCTGGCCGAGTTCGAATTCACCGGGCAGTCGGGCACCGACCCGCTGGTCTACCTGTCGATCGGCTATGGCGTGGGCGCCGGCGTGATCGTCGGCGACAACCTGCTCACCGGCCTGAACGGTTTCGCGGGCGAAGTCGGGCACGCGATCCTGCAGGCCAACGGACCGCGCTGCTCGTGCGGGCGCCGCGGCTGCGCGGACGCGCTGATCGGGCTGGGCTCATTGCTGGGCGCCGAGAAGCCGAGCCGTGCGGCGCTCGAGCGGCTGTTCGAGAAGGTGGCGCAGGGACAGCAGCAGACCTGCGCGGCGGTCACCGCGGCCGGGGAACAGCTCGGGGTACTGCTGAACAACCTGTGGGCCGCGTTCGACCCGATGGCGATCGTCATCGGCGGGCCGGCGCTCAGCCTGGGCGACACCCTGATCGCGCCGGCACGCCGGGTGCTGGCCGGCTACGCCGATGCCGCGCTCTTGAATGCGCCGGAGATCCGCACTTCGCGCTTCGGCGCGGATGCGGTCGCGGTCGGCGCCGCGGCGCTGGCGCGCCACCGGCTCACCCGGCCGCTCGACCTGCAGAGCATGGCGCGGCGGGTGGAAAAGGCGGGGCGCCAGGTGCGGCCGGCAGGGCTGGAGTCCGTAGGGTGGGCGGCTCGTAACTCGGGCATCTAGCCCGAGTTACGAGCCGCCCACCCTACGGCACCAGCAGCGCCAGCTGTTCCGGCTCCAGGTAGCACCACTCCCCTTCCTTCAGCCCGAGCGATTCCAGCGTCAGCCCGCCGATTTGCGAACGGTGCAGCGCGCTGCAATGGTTGCCGGCGGCCGCCAGCATGCGCTTGACCTGGTGGTACTTGCCCTGCTCCAGCACGATCTCGAGCAGGTGCTCGCCGCGCTGCACGCAGGAGACCGCCTTGAGCGGCGCCGGCTCGTCGTGCAGCTGCACCCCGGCCAGCATCTGCTCGACCAGCGCCTCGGTGACCGGCTCGGCGGTGGTGGCCTGGTAAACCTTGGGCACGTGGCGCTTGGGCGAGGACTGGGCGTGGATGAAGGGGCCGTCGTCCGACATCAGGAGCAGTCCGGTGGTGTCGTGGTCGAGGCGGCCGACCGGCTGCACCTCGCGCCACCCGAATTGCTCGGGCAGCAGGGTCAATACGCCGGGGTGGTGGCTCGGCTTGCGCGAGCACTCGTAGTTGGCCGGCTTGTACAGCGCAAGATAAAGGTGTTCGCGGTAGCGCCATTCCTCGTCGAACACCGTCAGCACCAGGTCGGTCGTATCGAACGTGGCCTTGTAATTGTCTTCGACCGCGCCGTTGACCAGCACGTCGCCGTCCTCGATCAGCGCGCGGCAGTATTTGCGGGTGCCGAATCCCTGCGATTGCAGGATCCGGTCCAGGGATAGTTTGCTCATGGGGCGCCACTTTAACAGAAGGGGCTGTCCCGACAAAGCGCTGCCCGCGCCCGTTTCCCTGGCGCTGATTACCCATTTGAGGTAAGTAATATTCCGACAGGCCTTCGGATGCTTCCGCACATTTGATGCGCGTCAAGCCTAGGAAGATTCTGATTGATAGACTTCAACGCGTTAGGAATCCACCTAATGACACGAGGATATCTCTAGGCATACGTCCTCGCCCAGACTGATAGGACAAGACCGTGCATACCGACGCGCAACCGACCGATGGAGTTCTTCCGCAAGCAGCCGATCCTGCCGAGCGCCGCCAGATGGCCAGATTCCATGCAGCCCTGTTCCCCACCCGGCTGGCGCTGTCGCGCTGGCAGCATGGTGGCCACATTCCCCACCTGCACCATGGTGCTCCGGCGCTGCGTGCCGCCTGGTATGCCGCTGCCCGCCGCGATTTCCAGGCCTGGCTCGATCGCGGCGGCTTCAGCCAGTACGAGGAAGTCTCCCGTGCGCTGCCTGCCGGCTGCCAGCCGATGCGCGATGGCGATACCCAGCAGATCGGTACCTACATGTAGTTCCTGCCCGGTAAGTGAAAACGACGGCCGAGGCCGTCGTTTTCACTTCCTGAGAAGGATCACTACTGTGAGGAATTGAATTCTCTCGAAGCTGCACCTGGTGTGCAGTTGGGGGGCGGCTCTCGATCCGGGTGGCGAAGACGTTTGCTGTCGTGCCAGTCCGCCCTCGAGTCGCACCACCTCAATATAGAACATGTTCCGCAGGATGCAAGCAAAATATCAACGAAGCTGCGGAACAGCTCCCTTGTAGGCGGCCTTCACCGCGCCATTGCCCACCGCCGCGCCGAATTTCTTCAGCACGCGCTCCGGCAAGCCCTCGTGGGCGGTGTAGTCGACGATGTCCTCGGCCTTGACGATGTCGCGCGCCACGGTGTCGACGGTGCCGTAGCCGTCGGCCAGGCCCATCGCCACTGCGCGTTCCCCGGTCCAGTACAGACCGGAGAAGGTTTCCGGGGTTTCCTTCAGGCGCTTGCCGCGGCCGGCGCGCACCACCGAGATGAACTGCTGGTGGATTTCGTTCAGCATCGCCTGGGCGTGCGCCTTGTGCTTGTCGGACTGCGGGCTGAACGGGTCGAGGAAGCCCTTGTTCTCGCCGGCGGTGAGCAGGCGCCGCTCGACGCCCAGCTTTTCCATGGTGCCGACAAAGCCGAAGCTGTCCATCAGCACGCCCACCGAGCCGACGATCGAGGCCTTGTTCACATAGATGCGGTCGGCCGCCGAGGCGATGTAGTAGCCGCCCGAGGCGCAGATCTCGTCCACCACCACGTACAGGGGCTTGTCCGGGTAGCCGCGCTTGAGGCGCTGGATCTCGTCGACGATGATGCCGGCCTGCACCGGGCTGCCGCCCGGGCTGTCGATGCGCAGCACCACCGCGGCCGAACCGGCGTCGGAAAAGGCCTTGTTCAGCGAGGGGATTACGGTGTCGGCCGCGCCGCTGCCTTCGGCTTCAATCTCGCCGTTGATTTCGATCAAGGCCGTGTGGCGGCCCAGGTTTTCGTCGCCGCCGAAGCCGATGCTGGAATCGTAATAGGTCGCCAGCGCCAGGATCGCGACCAGCAGGAAGCTCAGCTTGAAGAAGATGCCCCAGCGGCGCGCGGCGCGGCGCTCCTGCACGGTGGCAAACACCAGTTTTTCGAGGGTCGCGCGTTCCCAGTTGCCGATGCTGGGATCGGCGGCAAGCCGCTTGTCGGCCTGGCTGGAGGGATCGTGGTCGTGACTCGCTTGCTCGCTCATTCGCTCAACATTCCGGTTTCGATATTGTTACACTGCGGAGCGTCCGCGCCATTCAAGGCGCGGGCGCGCATACCATCTCGTCGGGCTGCCACCAGATGCCGCCATCCCGTTCGCTCACGGCGATCGGCCGCAGCCGGCCGCCGCGGCACGGTCCGCCGGCGCACTTGCCGGTGTCCGGCTGGTACACCGCCCCGTGGGTCGCGCACATCAGGTACAGCCCGCTCGACTCGAAAAAATCGCCCTCCGACCAGTCGAGTTCGATGGGTACGTGCGCACAACGATTCAGGTAAGCAAATGGTTTACCTGCATAACGTACCACAAAGCCGGTCGTCGGATGCCCAAAGGCAATAACCGGGAAGCGCACACCCTTGCCGCCGTCGAGCAGCGCGGATGCTTCGCATACGAACAGGCTGTTATCGTCGGTCATCGTTACGCGTTTTCCAGCAGCCAGGTGTGCAGCTCAGGGATCGAGCGGGCCGAGAAGATCGGCTTGCAGGCCTGCAGCTGGTGCACCGGATGAGCGCCGAATTCGACCGCGATACCGGCGGCGCCGGCATTGTTCGCCATCATCAGGTCGTGGGTGGTGTCGCCGATCATCACGGTGCGGCGTAGAATCTGGCCCAGTTCGCGCGTCAGTTCCTGCAGCATGGCCGGGTGCGGCTTGGAGAAGGTCTCGTCGGCGCAGCGGGTGGCGTCGAACATGGCCAGCAGGCCGGCCGCGTTCATGGCGCGGTTCAGGCCCACGCGGCTCTTGCCCGTGGCCACCGCCAGGAAGTAGCCCTGCTGCGCAAGATCGGTCAACATCTCGCGAACGCCCTTGAACAGCACCAGTTCGTGGTCCTTGGTCAGGAAGTGGTAGCGGTAGCGCTCCACCATGCGCGGGTACAGCACCGGGTCGATGTCGGGCAGCACCGCCTGCATGGCTTCGGACAGGCCGAGGCCGATCACGTGCGAGGCCGAAGCGTCGCTCGGCACCGGCAGCCCGAGGTCGCGGGCCGCCGACTGGATACAGCGGACGATCGCCGCCGTGCTGTCCATCAGCGTGCCGTCCCAGTCGAAAACGATCAGGTCAAATTGCTTTCTTGGCATTGTTGTCGGCGCTCTACCGCCGGGTCCTATGGTTTTGTAGGGTGGGCGGAAGACCCGCCCACCCTACATTTATTTATATTAGTGGTTGCCCCAAGCTTACCAAGAATCGGTCGCACTCGGCCGGCAGCGGCGCGCGCAAGGTCAGCGGCTGGCCGGTGTCGGGGTGGGTGAAGGTGATCTGGTAAGCGTGCAGGAACATGCGCTTGAGCGCCCCGCGCTCGGCAGTTGCCTTCTGAAGCTGCTTGTTCAATGCAAAATCGCCGTATTTCTCGTCACCGAGGATCGGAAAGCCGCTCGAGGCCAGGTGCACGCGGATCTGGTGCGTGCGGCCGGTCTTGAGCTCGGCTTCGAGCAGGGCGAAGTCCTTCCACTTGCGCTTCAGGTTGAACACCGTGTGCGCTTCCTGGCCGCCGGCCTGCACCACCACGCGGCGCTCGCCGTCCGACGTCGTGAATTTATGTAAAGGGAGCTTTACATGCTGGCGCTTGTTGGTCCAGTCGCCAAGCACCGCGGTGAGGTAGCGCTTGTCGGTCACGCCGTCGCGCATCTGGTCGTGCAGGTTGGTCAGGGCCGACCTTTTTTTAGCGATGAGCAGCAGGCCCGAGGTCTCGCGGTCGAGCCGGTGCACCAGTTCCAGGAACTTGGCCTGCGGCCGCGCCGCGCGCAGCTGCTCGATGACGCCGTAGGACACGCCCGAGCCGCCGTGCACGGCGACGCCGGCCGGCTTGTCGATGACGAGCAGGTGCGTGTCCTCGAACACGATCGGGAATTCGACGCCGGGCGTGGCCTGCTGGCTGGCCTTCTCGGCGATGCGGATCGGCGGAATGCGCACCAGATCGCCTTCGACGAGGCGGTACAACTGGTCGATGCGGCCCTTGTTGACCCGGACTTCCCCCGAACGGAGGATGCGGTAGATGTGGCTTTTCGGGACGCCTTTGCAGACGCGCAACAGATAGTTATCGATGCGCTGGCCGGCCTCTTCCTCGGTGATTGTCACGAACTGCGCCTGGATTGTTGGCTGTGATGAAGGGGGAACAACATCGTTCTGTACCACTGTTCGCATTGTCTTCCCAGAAATTCTCTCTAAGTCCTTCATTTTGAATATATAATCGACAGGCGGCGGTCAAACCTCTGCTGGTGTAAGAATTAAAACGATATTTTACACAGGGGCGCGCTCCACCGGCCCCGCCATGAGCAAATTCGGTGGAAAAAAACGTGTACGCACATTCAGGCGCGAATCAGGGTTGCACCTGCAGTTGCAATCGGGTTGGGTGGCTGGATGCAGGATGGACTGTTTGGATTTGTATGGATAAGTACCGGCAAGCCGCGCCGTTCGCGGCTCGCCGGTTGATGGTGTCGATAACGCTTGTCGTTGTGGCCCGACCCGATGTCAGCCTCACCTGAAGGCTGAGCGTTACGGAAGGCTGATTGATCGCCTCGGTATCGAAGTCTTGGTTGTTCGCTGGCTACGGTTTGGCTCGTTGTTGCACACCGCCCCGCTGTCTCCGCCGTGCCCACCCCAACGTGGTGGCAGGCGGACCAGCTGCTGGTTGCGGCGTGCGTAGACAATGACGTTCGACTCCACTGCGCCCCGTGCGGCAGCGATGCATTGCGTCGCCCTGCCCCGTTCCGGGTATTCCCCCCTCCAGCATTCCTTCTCCGCGTACATTCCCTGTACTTTCGCCGCGCCTAACCAGCGCGGCATGACACGGCCTTCGGGTCGCGGAGTTAATAAAAATGAAACGCATGTTGTTTAATGCTACGCAGCAAGAGGAGCTGCGCGTAGCGATTGTCGATGGCCAGAAGCTGATCGACATCGATATCGAGACCGCCGGTCGCGAGCAACGCAAGTCCAATATCTACAAGGGTGTCATCACCCGCATCGAACCCTCCCTCGAAGCCTGCTTCGTTTCCTACGGCGAAGACCGCCACGGTTTCCTCCCCTTCAAAGAAGTTGCCCGTTCTTATTTCCGCGATGGCGTCGACGTGCGTAACTGCACGATCAAGGAAGCCCTCAAGGAAGGCCAGGAAATCATGGTCCAGGTCGAGAAAGAGGAACGCGGCAACAAGGGTGCCGCACTGACCTCCTTCATCTCGCTGGCCGGCCGCTACCTGGTCCTGATGCCGAACAACCCGCGCGGCGGCGGCGTGTCGCGCCGCGTCGAAGGTGAAGAGCGCCAGGAACTGCGCGAAACCATGGACAAGCTCGACCTGCCGCAGGGCATGTCGGTCATCGCCCGCACCGCCGGCATCGGCCGCACGGTCGAAGAACTGCAGTGGGACCTGAACTACCTGATGCAGCTGTGGCGCGCGATCGAAGGCGCCGGCAAGTCGGCCGCCGGTCCGTTCCTGATCTACCAGGAAAGCTCGCTGGTGATCCGCGCGATCCGCGACTACTTCCAGCCGGACATCGGCGAAGTCCTGATCGACACCGACGAGATTTTTGACCAGGCGCAGCAATTCATGTCGCACGTGATGCCGGACATGGCGCACCGCGTGAAGCGCTACAGCGACGACGTGCCGCTGTTCTCGCGCTTCCAGATCGAACACCAGATCGAGACCGCCTACGCGCGCACCGTGCCGCTGCCATCGGGCGGCGCGATCGTCATCGACCACACCGAAGCCCTGGTCTCCATCGACGTCAACTCGGCACGCGCCACGCGCGGCTCCGACATCGAAACGACCGCCTTCAACACCAACTGCGAAGCGGCCGACGAAGTGGCCCGCCAGCTGCGCCTGCGCGACCTGGGCGGCCTGATCGTGATCGACTTCATCGACATGGAAGTGGCCAAGAACCAGCGCGAGGTGGAAACTCGCCTGAAGGAAGCCCTGCACCATGACCGTGCACGCGTCCAGATGGGCAAGATCTCGCGCTTCGGCCTGATGGAGCTCTCGCGCCAGCGCCTGCGTCCTTCCCTGTCGGAAGGCTCGCACGTGACCTGCCCGCGCTGCTCGGGCACCGGCCACATCCGCGATACCGAATCCTCGGCCCTGCAAGTCCTGCGCATCATCCAGGAAGAGGCCATGAAGGAGAACTCGGCCGCGATCCACGTGCAGGTGCCGGTCGACGTCGCCGCCTTCCTGCTGAACGAAAAGCGCGGCGAAGTGCTCAAGATCGAGAACCGCCACCGCATCACCGTGATCCTGATCCCGAACAAGCATCTGGACACCCCGCACTACAAGCTCGAGCGCATCAAGCACGACGACCCGCGCCTGGAAGACGCCGCCGCCAGCTACACCATGGCGGAATCGGCCGAGACCGACATGGGCTTCGCCAAGCGCCAGAAGGAAGAAGCCAAGCCGCGCCAGGAAGCCGTGGTCAAGACCATCACCCCGGCCCAGCCGGCCCCGATGGTGGACCGCAGCGAAGCGGCCAAGCCGGCCAAGGCCGCTGCCCCGGCAGCCCCGGTCGCGGCTCCGGCGCCAGCCGCGCCGGCACCAAGCGAACTGGGCTTCTTTGCCCGCATCAAGAAATTCTTCATGGGCGAGCCGATCCCGCCGGCGCCGGCACCGGCACCCGTGGTGGCTGAAAAGCCGGCCGCGCCGGCCGCAGCAGCCGAGCGCGGCGAGCGCGCCGGCCGCAATGGCCAGCGCACCCGCAACGGTCGCGGCGCCAAGGGTGGCCGTGACCGCGACGAGCGCGACCTGACTGCCAAGACCGAGGAAGGCGTCAAGCCGGTGGAAGCCGACGCCAAGCCGGCCCGCCAGCCGCGCGAGAAGCGTGAGCCGCGTGAAGCACGTGCACCGCGCGAGCCGCGTGAGCAGCTCGACACCGCAGCGGCCGCGCCGCGCGCCGAGCGCGAGCCGGGCGAACGCAAGGAACGCGCACCGCGCCAGCCGCGTGGCGAGCGCACCGAGCGCGCCGTCCAGCAGCCGGTCGAAGCCAAGGCGGAAGAGCTGAAGCTGCAGGCCGTCCCGGCCCCGAGCGACGAAAGCGAACTGTCGACCACCACCCCGCACGGCGACGTGCTGGACCACGCGGTGAAAGTGGCGGCATCGGGCGCCAACGGCGAGGAACTGGACGCCGAAGGCGGCGACGAGCCGCGCCGCCGCCGCCGCCGCGGTGGCCGCAACCGCAACCGCCGCGACCGTGACCAGGTCGAAGGTATGGAATCGGCAGAAGGCATCGACGGCGCCCCGGCCTTCACGCCGGTCGCCGACGAGGAAGCCGCCAAGGTTGCGGCCGAGGCCAAATCTGCGCCGAAGGCGAAGGCTGCCGGCGAGCAGGGTCCGTGGCCCTTCCCGACCGCTGCATCGGTGGCTGCCAAGGCGAAGGCCGAAGCGGACGCCGTGGCCGCCGCGGCTGCACCGGCTCCGGTTGCCGCGCCGGCACCGGTTGCCGAAGCTGCTCCGGCCGTGGCTGCGGCAGTGGAACGTGGTCCGTGGGTCTTCCCGACCGCGGCTTCGATGGCCGCCCTGAAGGCCCCGGCCGCCCCGGCTGCAGAGCCGGCACCGGCGCCTGTGGCTGAAGCACCGGCTGCGCCGGTCGCTCCGGTTGCCCCGGTGGCTGCCGAGCCTGTGCAGACAGCCCCAGCCCCAGCGCCAGTCGCCGCTGCTCCGGCTCCGGCTCCTGCACCGAGCGCCGCGCCGATCGACATGAACGACCTGCTGTCCAAGGCTGGCCTGCAGCTCGCATCGACCGATCCGGAAAAGCTGCGCGCCGCCCAGGAAGCCGCCGCCCAGGCCAATCCCCCGCAACGCGTCGGCCGCGCCCGCAAGCCGGTCCAGGCGCCGGTGGACGAGCCGCTGATCCAGGTGGATACGCGCCAGTAAGCGCTAGCTTGCTGTCGTAGCGAAAAGGGAAGCCCACTGGGCTTCCCTTTTTTGTTTTGCGCATTGAAACATCGGAGTCAAACATCGGGGTCAGGTCTGACATTCGGACACGAACTCAAGCGTAAGTTGTTTGTATTGCCGAGCCCGTGTCCAAATGTCAGACCTGACCCTGCACCTACCGGATGAGCCGCCCACCCTACGACAGCATCGCCGTCATATTGCTGGGTTACGATAGCAAGATGCAATCGCCCGCCCCCATCACCTTCCGCGAAGCCCTGCTCTACTGGCTCAAGCTCGGCTTGATCAGCTTCGGCGGCCCCGCCGGCCAGATCGCCCTGATGCACGGCGAACTGGTCGAGCGACGCCGCTGGATTTCGGAGCAGCGCTTCCTGCACGCCCTGAACTACTGCATGCTGCTGCCCGGCCCCGAGGCGACCCAGCTGGCGGTCTACATCGGCTGGCTCCTGCACCGCACCTGGGGCGGCATCCTGGCCGGGCTGCTGTTCATCCTGCCCTCGCTGGTCCTCCTGACCGGCCTGTCCTGGATCTACCTCACCTGGGGCCACCTGCCGGTCATCGCCGGCATCATGGCCGGCATCAAGCCGGCCGTGGTGGCGATCGTCATCGCCGCCGCCTGGCGCATCGGCACGCGCACCCTGCGCAACGGCATGCTCGCCGCCATCGCCGCGCTGGCCTTCGTCGCCATCGCCCTGCTCGACATTCCCTTCCCGCTGATCGTGCTGGGCGCAGCAACGGCCGGCCTCATAGGCGGCCGTCTCTGGCCCCAGCGCTTCCAGCCCGGCGGCGGACACCCGGCCGACCGCAAGCACTACGGCCCCGCCCTGATCGACGACGATACCCCCAGCCCGGCGCACGCCCGCTTCTCGCTACGCGCCCTGGCCAAGGCCCTGCTCATCGGCATCGGCCTGGCGCTCGCCGCCTGGCTCGTGCTCGCCGCCGTGTATGGCGTGGATGGGACGCTGGCGCGCATGGGCTGGTTCTTCACCAAGGCCGCCCTGATGACCTTCGGCGGCGCCTATGCCGTGCTGCCCTACGTGGTGCAGGGCGCGGTCGAGAAGTACGGCTGGCTCAGCGCCACCCAGATGATCGACGGGCTGGCGCTGGGCGAGACCACGCCCGGGCCCCTGATCATGATCGTGGCCTTCGTCGGCTTCGTCGGCGGCTGGACCCATGCGCTGTTCGGCCCGGACGCGCTGGCCCTGGGCGGCATCGCCGGCGCACTGGTAGCAAGCCTGTTCACCTTCCTGCCCTCGTTCGTCTTCATCCTGGCAGGCGGACCGCTGGTCGAGTCGGGGCGCGGCAACGTGCGGCTGACGGCGCCGCTGACCGCAATCTCCGCCGCCGTGGTCGGGGTGGTCGCCAGCCTGGCCGTGTTCTTCGGCCAGCACGTGTTCCTTGCCGGCGGCCAGGTCCGGCCGGGGGCGATCGCCATCGGCGCCGCCGCCAGCATCGCCCTGCTGCGCTACAAGGTGGGGCCGATCAAGCTGATCGCCGCCTGTGCGCTGGCGGGGCTCGTGCTATCGTATTGGCATGCCTGACAAAATCATTCCGATTACCGACCTGCGTTCGCCCGCGATGGCGGTCCCGGGCGCGCCGGAAGCGCCAAGCGGCCTGCTCCTGGACGCCCTGGGCCGGCCGCTGCACGACCTGCGCATCTCGGTGACCGACCGCTGCAACTTCCGCTGCGTCTACTGCATGCCGAAAGAGGTCTTCGACAAGGACTACGCCTACCTGCCGCACGGCGAGCTGCTCTCCTTCGAAGAAATCACGCGCGTGGCGCGCCTGTTCATCGCCCACGGCGTCGAGAAGATCCGCCTGACCGGCGGCGAGCCGCTGCTGCGCAAGAACCTCGAAGGCCTGGTAGGCATGCTGCGTTCCCTGGGCACGCCCAGCGGGCGCCCGCTCGACCTCACGCTCACTACCAACGGCTCGCTGCTGGCGCGCAAGGCCCGGGCCCTGAAGGATGCCGGCCTGGACCGCGTCACGGTCTCGCTCGACGCGCTGGACGACACGGTGTTCCGGCGCATGAACGACGTCGACTTCGCAGTCAGCGACGTGCTGCACGGCCTGGACGCGGCGCACGCCGCCGGGCTGGGGCCGATCAAGGTCAACATGGTGGTCAAGCGCGGCACCAACGAGGACCAGATCCTGCCGATGGCGCGCCACTTCAAGGGTTCGCCCTTCATCCTGCGCTTCATCGAATACATGGACGTGGGCGCCTCGAACGGCTGGAACATGGACGAAGTCATCCCTTCCGCCGAGGTGGTGCGCCGGATCGGGCTTGAATTACCGCTCGCTCCGCTTGCCGCCAACTACAGCGGCGAGACCGCTGCCCGCTGGCGCTACCTGGACGGCAGCGGCGAAGTCGGCGTCATCTCCAGCGTCACGCAAGCCTTCTGCCACGACTGCACCCGCCTGCGCCTGTCCACCGAGGGCAAGCTCTACACCTGCCTGTTCGCCACCCGCGGCCACGACCTGCGCTCCCTGCTGCGCGGCGAACGCAGCGACGCGGACATCGCGGGTGCGATCGCCCAGCTGTGGCGCGGGCGCGCCGACCGCTATTCGGAAACGCGCACCGTGGAGTCGTCGGGGCTGGCGCGCGGCGGCAAGAAGGTCGAGATGTCGTACATCGGCGGTTAATTTCGGGCTCACATGGACAAGAAACTCATCACGGGACTCATCCTGGCGGGCGGCCGTGGCTCGCGCATGGGCAATGTGGACAAGGGCCTGCAGCCCTTCCGCGGCAAACCGATGGCGCAGCACGCGATCGAGCGCCTGCTGCCGCAGGTCGGCTCGGTCATGGTCAACGCCAACCGCAACATCGATAGCTGGCTGGAGCTGGCCGCGCCGGTGTGGGCAGACGAAACGCCCGGCTTCGCGGGACCGCTGGCGGGCCTGGAAGCCGGCCTGCGCCACTGCGTCACGCCCTGGCTGCTGGCGGCGCCCTGCGATTCGCCCTTCCTGCCGCTGAACCTGGCCGAGCGATTGGCCGCCGCGGTCGAAGAAAACGATGCGGACCTCGCCTTTGCCGTCACCCAGGAACCGGGCATGCGGCCCCAACCCCATCCGGTGTTCTGCCTGGTGAGGGCGAGCCGGCTGCCGGTGCTGTCGCAATACCTGCTCGAGGGCGGACGCCGCATGGACGGCTGGTACAAGGACCTGAAGGCGGTCGAGGTGCTGTTCGAGGATGCCGACGCTTTCCGCAACATCAACACGCTGGAAGAACTGCAAGGCTTCGACGACACCTTGCCCCTGAGCCTGGCGAAGGTGACCAGCTGCCTGTCCGGCTACGATCCCGACGCCCTGCCCGTGCGCGACGCCCAGCGCATCATCCGCGAGTTCGTGCAGCCGGTGCGCGCGGTGGAAAAAGTCGCGCTGCGCGCCGCGCTCGGCCGCGTGCTCGCCGAGGACGTGATCTCGCCGATCAACGTGCCGGCCCACGACAATTCGGCCATGGACGGTTTCGCGCTGCGCGGCGAGGACCTGCGCGCCGACGCGCCGGTGACGCTGCGGGTGATCGGCACGACCTACGCCGGCAATGCTTCCGGCCTGGTTCCCGCCGCGGGCGAGTGCGTACGCATCATGACGGGCGGTGTCATGCCGGAAGGCTGCGACAGCGTCGTGCCGCAGGAATTCGTCACCCAGGAAGGCAAGACCGTCACCCTGCCTGCCGGCGTGATCCGCGCGGGAGACAACCGCCGCTTCGCCGGCGAAGACCTGAAGGCCGGCAGCGCAGCCTTGAAAGCGGGCCGCGTGGTGCGCCCCGCCGATCTCGGCATGATCGCCTCGCTCGGCATCGCCGAAGTCGCGGTG
This sequence comes from Massilia sp. UBA6681, assembly GCF_002454935.1. Classification (NCBI taxonomy): domain Bacteria; kingdom Pseudomonadati; phylum Pseudomonadota; class Betaproteobacteria; order Burkholderiales; family Oxalobacteraceae; genus Massilia; species Massilia sp. UBA6681. The sequence goes on along the minus strand of NZ_DKJX01000052.1, from coordinate 40,232 downwards.
CAACGCCGCCTGCGCGTGGCCTTCTTCTCGACCGGCGACGAACTGCGCTCGGTCGGCGAGCCGCTGGGTGAAGGCTGCGTCTACGACAGCAACCGCTACACCATCTACGGCATGCTGCAGCGCCTGGGCTGCGACATCATCGACATGGGCGTGGTGCGCGACGACCCGCTGGCGCTGGAAGAGGCGCTGCGCAGCGCCTGCGAGAACGCGGACGCCATCATCACCTCGGGCGGCGTGTCGGTCGGCGCGGCCGACTACACCAAGCAGATCATGGCCAGGCTCGGCGACGTGACCTTCTGGAAGATCGGCATGCGTCCCGGACGCCCGCTGGCCTTCGGACGCGTCCATTCGAACGGCCGCAGCGCCTTCCTGTTCGGGCTGCCGGGCAATCCGGTGGCGGTGATGGTGTCCTTCTATTTCTTCGCGCGCGAGGCCCTGTTGCGCATGATGGGCGCCGAAGCTCCGCTGCCGCTGCTGCGCGCGCGTTCAAGCGGCGCAATCCGCAAGAAGCCCGGCCGCACCGAATACCAGCGCGGCATTCTGGCGCCCGGCGCGGATGGCCAGCCGGAAGTGCGCATCACCGGCTCGCAGGGCTCGGGCATCCTGCGCTCGATGTCCGAGGCGAACTGCATGGTGGTGCTGCACGACGAGCAGGGCAATGTCGCGGCGGGCGACATGGTGGACATCATCCCGTTCGAAGGTTTGATGTAAACGCCGGATCAATCCTCGGCGTCGACGCGTTCGCCGCCGAGCATCAGCTGCGCCGCCTCGCTCGGCAGCGCTTCCACCGACTTCAGCTTGCGCGCCATCTGGCGGCTGCGCACCTCGGCGCTTTCGATGTTCTTGGCGGCCTTCTCCAGCGTCGCCTTGGTGGTGGCCAGCACGTCGCCGAACTTGGTGAATTCGGTCTTCACCGCACCCAGCACCTGCCACACCTCGGACGAGCGCTTCTCCAGCGCCAGCGTACGGAAACCCATCTGCAGGCTGTTGAGCAGCGCGCTCAGGGTCGACGGGCCGGCGATCGTCACGCGCAAGCTGCGCTGCAGGTCGTCGGCCAGGCCGGGACGGCGCATCACCTCGGCGTACAGGCCTTCGGTCGGCAGGAACAGGATCGCGAAATCGGTGGTCGCCGGCGGCGACACGTACTTTTCGCAGATCGTCTTCGCCTCCACCCGCACCGCGCGTTCCAGCTCGGCGCCGGCGCGCGCCACGCCCTCGGCATCGGCCAGCTCGGCCGCTTCCAGCAGGCGTTCGTACTGCTCCTTCGGGAACTTGGCGTCGATCGGCAGCCACAAGGGCGGGCCGCCATCGACCACGCCAGGCAGCTTGATCGCGAACTCGACCCGTGCGCCGCTGCCCGCGATGGTCTCGACGTTCTTGGCATACTGGTCGACGGTGAGGACCTGCTCGAGCAGCATCTCGAGCTGCACTTCGCCCCAGGTGCCGCGGGTCTTGACGTTGGTGAGCACTCGCTTGAGGTCGCCCACGCCGATCGCCAGCTGCTGCATCTCGCCCAGGCCCTGGTGCACCTTTTCCAGGCGCTCGCTGACCTGTTTGAAGCTCTCCGTCAGGCGCGTCTCCAGGGTCGCGTGCAGCTTTTCGTCGACGGTCTGGCGCATCTCCTCGAGGCGCTTGGCGTTATCGTTCTGCAGGTCGCGGATCTTGGTTTCCAGCGTGCCGCGCACTTCCAGCATGCGCTGGGCGTTCGATTCGGTGAGGTTCGACAGGGTCAGCTGCAGGGTATCGGCGAAGCGCTTCAGGGCGCGCGCCTGCTCTTCGCGGCCGGCGCTCGATTGCAGCTGCATCTGCTGGCGCATGCCGTCGAACTGCTGCACGCTAGCGGCATGGTACTGGCCCATGTGCCCCGCCACCTCCTGGCGCGTGGCCTGGGCGGTGGATTGCATCTCGAGCCGCAGCTCGCGCTCCAGGCGTTCGATGTGGCGGCCGTCGCCGTTGGCGCGTGCGCGCAACAGCAGCACCAGCTGCAGGGCGATGATCACGAGCGCAGCAAGGAGGATCAGGAGTTCGGCGATACCCATGCGTCAGTCGGCCTTGTTCCGCATCCAGTCGGCGGTGTTGTAGAAGGACTGCATCAGGCGCATGCGCAGGTCTTCGTCGTAGCCCAGGTCTTCCATCGCCCAGGCCATGGCGCGCAGCCACTGGTCGCGCTCCTTGGTGCCGATGGCGAACCCCAGGTGTCGCGCGCGCAGGCGCGGGTGGCCGTAGCGTTCGACGAAGAGATCGGGACCGCCCATCCAGCCGGACAGGAACATGAACAGCTTTTCGCGCGAGCTGTCGTTGGGTTGCGGGTGCATGGCGTGGATGCCGGCGAATTCGGGTTCCAGCTGCATCAGGTCGTAGAAGCGGTCGACCAGTTCGCGCAGGCGCTCGGCGCCACCCATCACCTCGTAGAGGGTTTGTGTGTCAAGGGTATTCGGTTCGGACATGCCGCCATGATAGCGCGCCGGGATGGCCACTGGCCACCCCGGCAATGCGTTGTTGCAATCAGGCTTCGCGCAAGGTCTGCAATGGGGGCTGACGCAGCACGCTGCGCAGCCCCAGCCAGCCGCCGACCAGCGCGCAGACGGCGCCCACGACCACGCCGGCCAGCCACACCTGCGGCTCGAACTTCCAGGGGAACTTGAACACGTACTCGGCCAGCACCCAGCCCATGTCCGCCGCGCCGGTCGCCGCCAGCACGCCGGACAGGCCGCCGACCAGCACGAACTCGATCCGCTGCGCCGTCGCCAGTTGGCCGCGGGTGGCGCCGAGCGCGCGCAGCAGGCCCGCTTCGCGGGTGCGTTCCGACTGCGATCCCATCAGGGCCGCGTACAGCACCAGCACGCCGGAGGCGAGCGTGAACATGAACAGGAACTCGACCGCCACCACCACCTGGTCGAGCACTTCCTGCAGCTGGCGGATGATGCCGGAGACGTCGATCACGGTCAGGTTCGGATAGGCGCGGGTCAGGCTGTTGGTGAGGTTTCCCGCGCTGCCGGGCAGATGGAAGGCCGTCATGAAGCTCTTCGGCGCATTCGCCATCGCCTGCGGATTGATGATGACGAAGAAGTTGGCGCGCATCGAGCCCCACTCGAGCTTGCGCAGGCTGGTCACCTTCGCCTCCACCGGCATCCCGGCCATGTCGAAGCGCATGACGTCGCCCAGCTTCAGGCCCAGCCGGGTGGCCAGGCTCTGCTCCACCGAGGCCTCGGCCACGCCCGGGCCATCCTTGTACCAGCTGCCGGCGACGATCTCGTTGGTCTCGGGCAGGCTTGCTACCGTCGACAGGTTGAACTCGCGCTCAGCCAGGCGGCGCGCTTCGCCGTTCTGGAAGCTGTCGCGGGTGAGCAGGTCGCCGTTGATGTGGGTCAGGCGGCCGCGGATCATCGGGTACAGGAACACGTTCTGTACTCCGGCCCCGCGCAGCTGCTGCTCGACGCCCTGCGCCTGCTCGGGCTGGATGTTGATGATGAAACGGTTCGGCGCATCCGGCGGCGTGGCCGTGCGCCAGGCAGACATCAGGTCGCCGCGCACCACGGTAAGCAGCAGCAGCGCCATCAGGCCGAGCGACAGCGACACCACCTGCACCACGGTGGCGCCGGGGCGGCGCTGCAGCGAGGTGATGGCGAAGCGCCAGCTCTGGTTTTTCGAGGCGCCGCGCAGCTGGCGCAGCAGGCGCAGGCCGAGCCAGGCGACCAGGGCGAACAGGCCCAGGCCGCCGAGGAAGCCGCCGGCCGTCATCAATGCCAGCTTGGTGTCGCCGGCCTGCCACAGCAGCAGCGCCAGGAACACGCCGACGCCCAGGCCATAGGTGGCCAGCGCCAGCGGCTGCGGGCTTGCCGCTTCGCGCCGGATGACGCGATTGTGCGGCACGTTGCGCAGCTGAAGCACCGGCGGCAGCGCGAAGCCGACCAGCAGCAGCAGGCCGGTGGCGATGCCCTGCAGCGCAGGCAGGGGCGAGACCGGCGGCAGGTCCGGCGGCAGCAGGTTGCCGATCATCTGGATCAGGACGAAGTGGGCGCCGAAGCCGACCGCCACACCCAGTATGCTCCCAGCCAGGCCGACGATGGCGAATTCGATCAGGTAGAGCGCGCCGACCTGGTTCTGGGTCATGCCGAGACAGCGCAACATGGCGCAGGCGTCCAGGTGGCGCTGCATGAAGCGGCGCGCCGCCATCGCGACCGCCACCGCGGCCAGCATCGCCGAGAGCAGGCCGACCAGCGACAGGAAGCTGTCGGCGCGGTCGAGCGTGGCGCGCATCTCGGGGCGGCCGTTCTCGAGCGTTTCGATGCGCACGCCGCGCACGTTGCGCGTGGCGATGTCGGCGCGCAGCCATTTTTCGAAGGCGGCCACGCCGGACATGTCGTTCTTGGAGGTCGAGGCCACCTGCAGCCGGTAGGTGACGCGCGAGAACGCGTCCACCAGCCCGGTGGCCGGCAGGTCCTGCAGCGACAGCATCACGCGCGGCGCGAAGTTGGAGAAGCCCGCGCCCTTGTCGGGTTCGGTAGCGATCAGCTGGGCGATGCGGAACTGCTTGTCGCCCAGCTGGATGCTGCCGCCCACCCCGGTGCGCAGCGCCGGCAGCAGGTTGGCGTCGACCCAGACGGTGCCGGGCGCCGGCGTGTCCCGGGTTTTCTGTCCGATGGCGCGGCTGGCGTCGTCGGGATTGGTGCTGATGCTGAGCTGGCCGCGCAGCGGGTAGCCGTTCGACACCGCCTTTACCGCGGACAGCTGCGCCATCGAGGCTTCGCCCTCGCCGGCCTGTGCCATGCTCTGGAAGGCGGCCGTTTCGGCGACCAGCAGGCCGCGCCGCTTCGCCTCGTCCTTCCAACGCTGCTGGATCGGATCGTCGGCATTTACCAGGAGGTCGGCGCCCAGCAGCTGGTGCGCGTCGCGGTTCAGCCCGGCGCGCATGCGGTCGATGAAGAAGCCGACCGAGGACAGCGCCGACACCGCCACGATCAGGGCCACCAGCAGGAAACGCAGCTCGCCCGCACGCCAGTCGCGCGCGGTCATGCGGAGGGATTGGATGAACATGGTGTCCCCTTATGCCGCGGCAGCAGGACTGGCCTTCGCGAAGAACTCGTCTACCTCGGCGAGGAAGGCGCGCTTGCGCTCGGGGTCGAGGAAGGAGGCGGCGAAGCTGTTGCGGGCCAGCTGGCGCGCATGGCCGGCATCGAGCGGCAGCGCCTCGAAGGCGGCGATGAAGTTGTCGTTCATGTAGCCGCCGAAATAGGCCGGGTCGTCCGAATTGACGGTGGCGGCCAGGCCGGCGTCGAGCAGCTCGCGCAGGTTGTGGCTGCCCATCACGTCGAACACGCGCAGCTTGATGTTCGACAGCGGGCAGACGGTCAGCGCCATGCCCTCGCGCGCCAGGCGCTCGGTCAGTTCCCTGCTTTCGAGGGTGCGCACGCCATGGTCGATGCGCTCGACCTTGAGCACGTCCAGTGCGCTCTCGATGTAGGCCGGGGGGCCCTCCTCGCCCGCATGCGCCACCAGGCGCAGGCCGAGCTGGCGCGCGCGCTCGAACACGCGCGCGAATTTCTCGGGCGGGTGGCCGACCTCGGACGAGTCCAGGCCGACGCCGATGAATTTGTCGCGGTAAGGCAGCGCCTCGTCCAGCGTGGCCAGCGCTTCTTCCTCGGACAGGTGGCGCAGGAAGCACATGATCAGGGTCGCGCTGATGGGACTGTCCTGGCAGGCGCGCCAGATGCCGTTGATGACGGTCTCGAAGGGCACGCCGCGCGCGGTATGGGTCTGGGGATCGAAGAAGATCTCGGTGTGTCGAACATTGTCGGCATGCGCGCGCGCCAGGTAGGCGGCGGTCATGTCGTAGAAATCCTGCTCGGTCAGCAGCACGCTGGCGCCAGCGTAATAGATGTCGAGGAAGGACTGCAGGTCGCTGAAAGCGTAGGCCTGGCGCAACGCCTCGACCGAGGGGTAAGGCAGCGATACACCATTTCTTTGTGCCAGCGCAAAGATCAGCTCAGGTTCCAGCGAACCCTCGATGTGGATGTGTAATTCTGCCTTCGGCATGTTCTGCAGGATATTACGTAGTTGGGGATGCAGCATGATGTTCTCCGGCGCTGGTCTTTGTTCGATGGGACGTGGCCGACAAGTGTAACGCATGCTCGTCCGCCCTCTGTGCCATAGGCGAAAACAGGCATCCGTATTGACGGTTTGCGTGCGCCACAGCTTGAGCATATCGTGCACTATCGGCTGACAAAATTGATATTTAAGCAGCCTGGAGCGGGCCGAATCGAACCGCTTCGGAACCGTGAAAAAGGGAGGTTTCGGGGAGCATTTTCAGTGCTCGCCAAGCCCTTCAAAAACGGTCTTTTCTTATACGGTTCAAGCACTTGTATATGCAGTACCTGCGCGCACGACACTGCTTTGACTTCGGGAACTAATAGGCACATAATAAATTTCACAAACGCAAAAAAGACGCTCTCCAACCGACGGGAGACCGGACCTGCCACATTCGGCTCGGTCCGGGAAGACAACAAGAAAATCGCAGCATCCACGGCCCCGGCGATCCCGGTGCCAGGTGCGGGCGACCGACAAGGAGTACGCCAGATAAAGACCGGGGCCTGAGGCAGCCCTTGCACAGTCGGCTGCCATGACGTGATCGTTGTTCGTAACCTTGAGGACATTCGAAATGAGCATCTTTGACAACTACACCGCCCGCTACGAGCGTACCCGCGAAGAGGAATACTCCATGTCGGAGTTCCTCACACTGTGCAAGAAAGACCCCCTGACCTATGCCAGCGCGCCCGAGCGCATGCTCGCGGCCATCGGCGATCCGACCCTGATCGACACCCGCCTCGACCCACGCCTGTCGCGCATCTTCGCCAACAAGGTGATCAAGGTCTATCCGGCCTTCCGCGATTTCTACGGCATGGAAGAAGTGATCGAACAGGTCGTTTCCTACTTCCGCCATGCGGCCCAGGGCCTGGAAGAACGCAAGCAGATCCTCTACCTGCTCGGCCCGGTGGGCGGCGGCAAGTCCTCGATCGCGGAAAAGCTCAAGAGCCTGATGGAACACGTGCCCTTCTACGCCATCAAGGGTTCGCCGGTGAACGAATCGCCGCTCGGCCTGTTCAACGAGGAAGAAGACGGCACCATCCTCGAAGAAGACTACGGCATCCCGCGCCGCTACCTGCGCGCCATTCCGAGCCCATGGGCCGTCAAGCGGCTGCACGAGTTCGGCGGCGACATCAACAAGTTCCGCGTGGTCAAGCGCTACCCGTCGATCCTGAAGCAGATTGCGGTCTCCAAGACCGAGCCGGGCGACGAGAACAACCAGGACATTTCCTCGCTGGTCGGCAAGGTCGACATCCGCAAGCTCGAAGACTACGCCCAGGACGATCCGGACGCCTACAGCTACTCGGGCGGCCTGTGCCTGGCCAACCAGGGCCTGATGGAATTCGTCGAGATGTTCAAGGCGCCGATCAAGGTGCTGCACCCGCTGCTGACGGCCACCCAGGAAGGCAACTACAAGGGCACCGAAGGCTTCGGCGCGATTCCCTTCGAAGGCATCGTGCTGGCGCACTCGAACGAATCCGAGTGGAAGACTTTCCGCAACAACCGCAACAACGAGGCCTTCCTCGACCGTATCTACATCGTCAAGGTGCCCTACTGCCTGCGCGTGTCCGACGAGATCAAGATCTACGACAAGCTGCTGTACAACTCCTCGCTCGACAAGGCGCCCTGCGCACCGGGCACGCTGCGCATGATGGCGCAGTTCGCGATCCTGTCGCGCCTGAAGGATCCGGAGAACTCGAGCATCTATTCCAAGATGCTGGTGTACGACGGCGAGAACCTGAAGGACACCGATCCCAAGGCCAAGTCGATGCACGAGTACGTCGACTATGCCGGCGTGGACGAAGGCATGAACGGCCTGTCGACCCGCTTCGCCTTCAAGATCCTGTCCAAGGTCTTCAACTTCGACAACACCGAAGTGGCGGCCAATCCGGTGCACCTGCTCTACGTGCTCGAACAGCAGATCGAGCGCGAGCAGTTCCCGCCGGAGACCGAGCAGCGCTACATGTCCTATATCAAGGAGCACCTGGCGCAGCGCTACGTCGATTTCATCGGCAAGGAAATCCAGACCGCCTATCTCGAAAGCTATTCGGAATACGGCCAGAACATCTTCGACCGTTACGTGACCTTCGCCGACTTCTGGATCCAGGACCAGGAATTCCGCGACCCGGACACCGGCGAGAGCTTCGACCGCGAATCGCTCAACGCCGAGCTCGAGAAGATCGAGAAGCCGGCCGGCATTTCGAATCCGAAGGATTTCCGCAACGAGATCGTCAACTTCAGCCTGCGTGCGCGGGCCACCAATGCCGGCAAGAACCCGGCCTGGACCAGCTACGAGAAATTCCGTAGCGTGATCGAGAAGAAGATGTTCTCGAACACCGAAGAACTCCTGCCTGTCATTTCCTTCAATGCGAAAGCGAGTGCCGAGGATGCCAACAAGCATGCCGACTTCGTGGCCCGCATGGTCGAGAAAGGCTACACGCCGAAGCAGGTACGCCTGCTGTGCGAATGGTACCTGCGCGTAAGGAAATCCTCCTGACAGGGCGCTGGCGCACGCCACAAATGGCGTGCGCCGCACACGCGATTGCGCTGCGTATTAAGATAGGCCTATCGAGATTTCGCAGCCCGCCCGCATAGCATCGGCGGCCGTGAACCCAGCAGGTTCTTTTAGCCGCCCGCAACGTATCGGCGGCGCGAAGAACCGTCGCGAGCGGCAGCAGTTGCGGTAGAGAAGCGCAACCGTACAAACGTACGGTGAGCATCGCAGACCGCAAATGCAACGCGCAGCAGGTTCCTCGCGCCGCCACCACAGGAGGTTAGTTTGACTTATCTCATCGACCGTCGCTTGCAGGGCAAGAACAAGTCCGCGGTCAACCGCGAACGCTTCCTGCGCCGCTACAAGGCGCAAATCAAGGACGCGGTCGGCCGCGCCATCAAAGGCCGTTCGATCACCGATATCGAGAACGGCGAGAAAGTCACGATCCCCGTCAAGGACGTGAACGAACCCCATTTCGGCCATGCCCATGGGGGCGTCTGGGAAACCGTCAACCCGGGCAATACCGAATACCAGAAAGGCGACCAGTTCAACCGTCCGCGCAGCGGCGGCGGTGGCGCCGGGCGCGGGCGCGCCGGCAACAGCGACCAGACCACCGAGGACGATTTCATCTTCGAGCTGTCGCGCGAAGAATTCATGAACTATTTCTTCGAGGATCTTGAGCTGCCGAACATGATCAAGACGCAGCTCACCCAGACCATCGAGTACAAGAACCAGCGCGCCGGCTACAACGTGTCCGGTACGCCCTCGAACATCCACGTGCTGCGCTCGCTGCGCGGCGCGCTCGGGCGCCGCATCGCCGTCGGCGGCCCTGCCAAGCGCCAGCTGCGGGAAGCCGAGGAAGCGCTGCAGGCCCTGTTCGACGAAGGCGCGCCTTCCGATGACGAGCAGGTGATCGAACTGAAGGACAAGATCCACCACCTGCACATCCGCCTCAACGCGATCCCCTTCATCGATCCCTTCGACCTGCGCTACTCGAACCGGATCAAGGTGCCCAAGCCGAGCACCTCGGCCGTGATGTTCTGCATCATGGACGTCTCCGGCTCGATGGACGAAACGCGCAAGGACACCGCCAAGCGCTTCTTCATCCTGCTCTACCTGTTCCTCAAGCGCGTCTACGAGAAGATCGAGGTCGTCTTCATCCGTCACCATACGGCCGCGGCCGAGGTCGACGAGAACGAGTTCTTCCATTCGCGCGAGTCGGGCGGCACCGTGGTGTCCTCGGCCCTGCACCTGCTGCAGAAAGTGCTCACCGAGCGCTACGGCAGCGCGGACTGGAACGCCTACGTGGCCCAGGCCTCGGACGGCGACAACTGGGACAACGACTCGGTGCTGTGCAAGCAGATCTTGAACAACGCCATCATGCCGCGGGTCCAGTACTACACCTACGTCGAGATCACCGACGGCCCGCCGCAGAACCTGTGGGAGCAGTATTGCGAGGTGGCCGACCACCACAAGAATTTCGCGATGCAGAAGATCGTCACCCCGGCCGACATCTACCCGGTCTTCCGCGAGCTGTTCAAGAAGCAGCCAAAGTAAGAGGCCCGCCATGCCAAGAGACCCCAACAATCCGCGCGCCCTGCCCGACCAGTCGGAGTGGACCTTCGACCTGATCGAACAGGCGCACGAGGAAATCAAGCGGGTGGCCAAGCGCTACGGCCTGGACACCTACCCCAACCAGCTCGAGATCATCACCGCCGAGCAGATGATGGACGCCTACACGTCCGTCGGCATGCCGGTGTCGTACAACCACTGGTCGTTCGGCAAGCACTTCCTGACGACCGAAAAAAGCTACAAGCGCGGCCAGATGGGCCTGGCCTACGAGATCGTCATCAACTCGAATCCCTGCATCGCCTACCTGATGGAGGAGAACAGCCTGACGATGCAGGCCCTGGTGATCGCTCATGCTGCCTACGGGCACAATTCCTTCTTCAAAGGCAACTACCTGTTCCGCACCTGGACCGATGCCGACGCCATCGTCGACTACATGGTCTTTGCGAAGAACTATATTGCCGAGTGCGAACAGCGTTACGGCATCGACGCGGTCGAGGAGCTGCTCGACTCCTGTCATGCCCTACAGAACTATGGCGTCGACCGCTACAAGCGGCCGGCCAAGCTGTCGGTCGCGCAGGAAACCGCGCGCCAGAAGGAGCGCGAGGAATACGCCCAGTCGCAGGTCAACGCGATCTGGCGCACCCTGCCGCTGCGCGAGGAACAGGTGACGAGTACGGCGCCGAGCCGCTTCCCGCCCGAGCCGGAAGAAAACCTGCTCTACTTCATCGAGAAATACGCGCCGCTGCTGGAACCCTGGCAGCGCGAGCTGGTGCGTATCACGCGCAAGATCTCGCAGTACTTTTATCCACAGCGCCAGACCCAGGTGATGAACGAAGGCTGGGCCACCTTCTGGCACTACACCATCCTGCAGGACCTGTACAAGGAAGGCATCGTCGGCGACGGCTTCATGCTGGAGTTCCTGCAGAGCCATACGAACGTCGTCTACCAGCCGCCGGCAACCAGTCCCTATTACAGCGGGATCAACCCGTATGCGCTTGGTTTCGCGATGATGACCGACATTCGCCGCATTTGCGAAGACCCCACCGATGAAGACCGCGCCTGGTTCCCGGACATCGCGGGCAGCGACTGGATCAAGACCCTGGACTTCGCGATGCGCAACTTCAAGGACGAGAGCTTCATCGCCCAGTACCTGTCGCCCAAGCTGATCCGCGAATTCCACTTCTTCGCCGTGCTCGACGACGACCGCAGCGACAAGTTGACGATCTCGGCGATCCACGACGAGCAGGGCTACCGCTACGTGCGCCACAAGCTGGCCGAGCAGTACAACATCGGCAGCCGCGAGCCGAACATCCAGGTCTGGCAGGTGAATACCCGCGACGACCGCGCCCTGACCCTGCGCCACACGCAGTTCAACCGCCGGCCGCTGAACCAGCAGGCGCAGGAAGTGCTCAAGCACGTCGCGCGCCTGTGGGGATTCGATGTCAGGCTGGAAACAGTGGACCCGAGCGGCCACGTGATCAGCTTCCTCGAGTGCCGCCGCGAGAAGCGCGGCCGCTGAAGCTGAAGCTTCATCCTTGCTGAAGGCGCGGCAGCGGCCACCCGGCGGCTGCCCTTTCCTCCTGGCCAGGCGGCCTGTGGGTTGGAACGGCGGCGGCCGCGCCAGGCTTTTCCAGCGCAAGGTGCCGGCACCGATTCCTGGCGCCGGGCGGCGCTACGGCAAGCCGAGCCATCCCTCTAAAATTTTTACGTACTCAGCCGCGCCGCCCAAGCAATTTTCCTGTAATAATGCCTGCGCTGACCATTTCGGCTGGACCAATTTGTATCAAGCATGCGTTTGATGTCCTTGCAAGCGCCGGCCGGGCGTCTCGAGCGGCCATTTGGCGTCGATATTGACGATGCATGTGGCTTCTGCACGGAGAACAAGTCTACCTGTGCAACCTAGCAGCGCCTTCTATCGCCCCGCGCCTCGTTTTACTACCCCCTCCCCAACAAAATGACCACCTCGACGTAATTTTTTTGCGCTTGAGTGCGCGAACACACTGTTCAAAACGCCGAATTCCATGTAGTTTTGCTATGCATGAGAAGCAGATATCCGCAAAGCGGTTATCAAACGCACAACTGAAGCATATCAAGACGCGCTTTGCCCATGACTTTTAGCTATGAGTTTCGTGGGGCAAAAGCGGGTTCCAGGGCTGCTCAACAGTACGCGCCGCTTCCGCAAAACTGGCTATAGTTTTCGTAAATACCAAGATGTCATCATATGAAATTTGTTATGTGACCGCTTTGGCATGGAAAATTCGGCAAAACCGGGTTGGGCGCCTCACGATCCACAGATGGAGGAGAACTGCTACATAAAATTACAATTCACCCCTGCTTTCTGGACCACGCACGACCGGCCGCGGGACTTGTATAGATGGGCTTCTTTGCCTGTTTTTACAGGCAGTTAGCATCCCTTCGGGGGTGTAAAAATGTCTCCTCAAAAAAGAATTCGTAGGTATAATTCTTTGATGTCCCGGATGCGGCCCTAGATTTTTGTCGTGTTTAGTGGGTTTAGTGGCAACAAAAAAGAGTTGGTATTGGAGAAAGATGGCATGAATTTTACGCATGATAAGAACCCGGGCAGGAATTACACCGGTCTCGCCATTGTTATCCTGTTGCACGTGGTGGTGGCTTGGGCATTTATCAATGGCCTGGGCACCCGGATCGTCACCAAGGTAACCGAGGCTGTTGAAACAAAACTGATTGAAGAGGTGAAGCCGCCGCCGCCGCCGGAAACGCCGCCGCCGCCGCCGCCGCCGGAAATGAAGGCTCCGCCACCGCCGTTCATCCCGCCGGTCGAAGTCCAGGTGCAGCAGCCGCCGCCGCCGCAGAACGCGATCACGACGGCGACCAATACGCCGCCGCCGACCACGACTCTGGCACCCCCGGCTCCGCCAGCGCCGCCAGCTCCACCGGCGCCGCCGCGTGCTGCAGGTCCGAGCCGTACCGAAGCAGTCGCCGACTTTAACACTTGCGCACGTCCGGAATATCCGCGTTCGTCGCAGCGTAACGAAGAAACCGGTACCACGACCCTGCAGTTCCTGATCGGGGCCGATGGTCGAGTGATGGAATCCAAGCTGCAGAAGTCGTCGGGCTTCCGCGATCTGGATCGGGCCGCACAATCGGCCCTGAGCAAATGCCGATTCAAGCCGGCCACTGTAGATGGTCAGCCGCAACAGGCGTGGACAGCGGTGCAGTACGTCTGGACGCTGGAATAAAACCGAGACGGAACATCGTCTCAACTCAATGATTTTCGTTGTCAATAGTTCAGCGAACTGTCTATTTTTATATTTTTGGAGGAAGCATGTTTAAGAATACCCGTTTGTCCGCTATGCTGGCGGCTGTCCTGTTCTCGGTAACGGCGGCATCGGCCCTGGTTTCCGCACCGGCCTTCGCTGACGCTCCTGCTGCAGGCGCCACCGCTCCGGCGGCTGACGCGGCTGCCCCGGCTGCCGACGCAGCAGCACCGGCTGCCGACGCTGCAGCTGCTCCGGCTGACGCAGCTGCACCGGCTGCCGCCGAAGGCGCTACCGAAGAAGTCCACAACCCGTACGGCATCGAAGCCATGTGGGAAGAAGGCGACTTCGTCAACAAGGGCACCATCATCATCCTGGCACTGATGTCGATCGGTTCGTGGTACATCATCATCACCAAACTGATCGACCAGCAGAAGATCATGCGCCAGTCGAAGGAAGCTTCGGCCAAGTTCTGGAAAGCACCGTCGATCGCCGCTGGCTCGGCTCAGCTGAAAGAAGGCTCGCCGTTCCGCTTCATCGCTGAAACCGGCACCAAGGCAACCCAGCACCACGACGGCGCCCTGCTCGAGCAGATCGACCTGTCGACCTGGGTGACCATGCAGATCCAGCGCGCCGTGGACCGCGTCCAGTCGCGCCTGCAGGATGGCCTGTCGTTCCTGGCAACCGTCGGTTCGACCTCGCCGTTCATCGGTCTGTTCGGTACCGTCTGGGGCATCTACAACGCGTTGACCGCCATCGGTATGTCGGGTAACGCGTCGATCGACAAAGTGGCAGGCCCGGTGGGTGAAGCACTGATCATGACCGCATTCGGTCTGTTCGTTGCAGTCCCGGCGGTTCTGGGTTACAACTGGCTGGTTCGTCGTAACAAGTCGGTCATGGAAGACGTCCGTTCGTTCTCGGCTGACGTGCACTCGGTCCTGATCTCGGGCGCCATGTCGACCTCGAACGCTGCTGCTGGCGCCAAGAAGGCTGGTTAATCATGTCGATGAGTGTCGGCTCCGATTCCGGAGATGATGATGCCGTGATGTCAGAGATCAACACGACGCCGCTAGTCGACATCATGTTGGTTCTTCTGATCATCTTCCTGATCACCAGCCCGGTGGTTCTGAACCTGCAGAAAGTGAACCTGCCTGCAGAAACGAACCAGGTCACCAAGACCAAGCCGGAAGACGTCAACATCACCATCAACAAAGATGGCGAGATGTACTACAACCAGACCCGCATCGCGAACACGGACGAGCTGTTCAAGTTCCTCGCGGAGCAGTCGGTGAAAGTGCCGCAGCCGGCAGTGAAAGTTCGTGGCGACCAGGAATCCCGCTACGAATCGATCGGCCGGGTGATTTACACGGCACAACGTGCTGGGATTCAGAAGGTCGGTTTCGTTATCGAACCGCCTGACAAGGGCTAACACCCTGTCCGCGATATCGAGGTTTCTCAGGAGACCTTGATATCGCGTCCGAGACCCCAACATTTGAAAAGGAAACACCATGGGCATGAACGTAGGTTCGGGCTCCGCTAAAGGAGCCGATCCGGAACCGATGATGGAAATGAACATGACGCCGCTGATCGACGTCCTGCTCGTTCTCATCATTATGATGATTATCACGATTCCGAAACAAAACCACTCGGTCAATCTGAACATGCCGGTCGGCACCCCGCCACCGCAGACGAATGAGAAACCGGTGGTCGTGACGATCGACGTGGACTTCGACGGCACCATCCTGTGGGATGGCCAGGTAGTCTCGGATCGCGCGGAACTGGAAGCCAAGATGAACGGCGTCGCTGCGATGCCGAACCAGCCGGAAGTGCACCTGCGTCCGAACAAGCTGGTCGAGTACAAGGTGGTGGCCGGTGTCATGGCAACCGCTCAGCGTCTCGGCGTCACCAAGATCGGCATGGTCGGTAACGAGCAGTTCCAGTAATCGATCCATGTTTGACCAACACGGCAGGGTTTCCCTGCCGTGTCCATTTTGAAGAAGGATGTTTTCAGATGATTAAATTCCGTCTCGCACACCTTGGCCTCGCACTGGCCGCCCTCGGTTTCACTGCAACCATCCCTGTCGTTGGCCTGGCTCCTGTGCACGCTGCGGTCACCCTGCGTCCGGAAGTCGGCAAGCCAATGCAACAGGCACAGTCGCTGCTGAAACAGGGCAACGCCAAGGGCGCACTGGCCGCCCTGCGCGACGCGGACAAGGCAGCAAAGACCGATGACGAACGCTTCCTGATCGAGCGCGTGCGCGCCTCGGCAGCCTCGTCGGCCGGCGATTGGGGCCTTGCAGCCACCTCGTTCGAAAAGCTGCTCGACTCGGGCAAGCTGAGCGCCTCCGAGCGCTCGCAGTTCTCGGAAGGCCTGGTCGGCATCTACATGCGCGCCGGCGACCTGAACAAGGCAAACGCCACCATCCTGAAGCTGCTGCAGAAGGGCAACGATCCGAAGCTGCGCGCCTACCTGCTGCAGAACTACTACAAGCAGGGCAATGTCGCCGCGCTGGAGCAGGAATTGCGCAAAGCCGAACAGAGCGGCCGCCTGAGCGAAGACGAGCTCGGCATGCTGGCCAACATCCAGCTGAAGAAGAACGACAAGGCCGGCTACGTGCAGACCATCGAGAAGCTGGCCGCCAGCTACCCGAAGGCCCAGTACTGGAACGACCTGCTGAACCGCGTCCAGGGCAAGCCTGGCTTCTCGGGCCGCCTGGCAGTGGACGTGTACCGTCTGAAGCTGGCCAACAACCTGATGAAGAAGCCGAGCGAGTTCATGGAAATGGCCCAGCTGGTGCTGCAGGCGAAAGCCCCGGCCGAAGCGCTGAAGGTCATCGACAAGGGCTACAAGGCCGGCGCCCTGGGCACCGGTGCGGACGCCGAGCGTCACAAGCGCCTGAAGGACCTGGCCGAGAAGAACCTGGCCGAGCAGAACAAGGGCGTCGCCGCCCTGGAAGCCGAATACACCGCCGCCAAGGACAACGACGCGCTGGTGGGCCTCGGCTACGCGCTGGTGCAGGCTGGCCAGGCCGACAAGGGCCTGAAGATGATGGAAACCGCCATCAAGGCCGGCAACCTGCGTTACGCCGACGAAGCCAAGCTGCGCCTGGGCGAAGCCTACGCCGCAGCCGGCAAGAAGCAGCAAGCCATCAGCACGCTCAAGACCGTCGGCGGCAAGGACGGCAGCGCCGACCTGGCCCGCTACTGGATCATGGCGATCAACCGTCCGATCGCCTGATCAAGCGAGCGAGCGCTCCCGGTCGAGCGATCCGAAACGCCGCCTGTTCGCAGGCGGCGTTTTTTATTGCGCCAACGCATCCCCCTCTCCGGGGGCTTCGTTGCTGTGCAACATGCGAGTTACCGTATAATCAGGTATTTCGCGCCGGACCGGCCGGCTGCGCCACTGGAAGCATTGATGAAGGTATTTCGCGGACTACCCAACGACAGGGCGCGCGCACCCTGCGCCCTCACGATCGGCAACTTTGACGGTGTCCACCGCGGCCACCAGGCATTGTTGGCGCACGTGCGCGGCGCCGCCATGGCGCTCGGGATCGAAGCCGCCGTGATGACCTTCGAACCGCACCCGCGCGAATACTTCGCCCGCAAGATGGCCGACCTGTCGAAAGCCCCCGCCCGCATCGCCAACCTGCGCGACAAGCTGGAAGACCTGTCCGCCGCCGGCATCGATCGCGTCATCGTCGAACATTTCAACGAACACTTCGCCGCCCAGTCGCCGCGCGATTTCATCGAGCGCGTGCTGGTCGACGGCCTGCACGTCAAATGGCTGATGGTGGGCGACGACTTCCGCTTCGGCGCCCGGCGCGCGGGCGACATCGCGATGCTGCAGGAAGCCGGCCGCGAATACGGCTTCCAGGTCGCGACCCTGGATGCCGTGATGCTGGGCGAGCGCCGCATCTCGTCCTCGGCCGTGCGCGAAGCGCTGGCCGCCGGCGACTTCGGCGCCACCCAGCAGCTGCTCGGCCACCCCTACGCCATGTCGGGCCACGTGATCCATGGGCAGAAGCTCGGACGCACGCTGGGCTTTCCGACCCTGAACCTGCGGGTGGCGCACCGCCCTGCCCTGGCCGGCATCTTCGTGGTGCAGGTGCACGGCCTGGCGGAGCAGCCCTTGCCGGGCGTTGCCAGCCTCGGCGTTCGCCCTACCGTCGAGGACGCTGGCCGTATGCTGCTGGAAGTGCACGTGTTCGACTACGACCAGAGCGCCTACGGCAAACTGGTGCGCGTCGAATTCCTCGCCAAGCTGCGCGACGAGGAGAAGTACGTCGACCTGCCCACGCTCACCGCCGCGATCGAGCGCGACGCCGTCCAGGCGCGCACCTTCTTCGCGCACCGTAACGGCGCGCTCACCGCGACCGATCGAATTTGACGCCTCGCATTTGACACCTGCAGGCATGCCTGCCGAAAGCGGCGCGCGCGGCCCCGCCGCGAGACCGAACCGAATCCCCTAGAGAAAAACCTTATGTCCGATACCAAACCCGTCCAGAACAAGGCCCCGAAGGGTGCCAAGCCAGAGAGCAAATACCCGGTCAACATGACCGACACCCCCTTCCCGATGCGCGGCGACCTCGCCAAGCGCGAGCCGGGCTGGGTCAAGCAGTGGCAGGACAAGAAGATCTACCAGCGCATCCGCAAGGCGGCGGCCGGCCGTCCGAAGTTCATCCTGCACGATGGCCCGCCGTATGCGAACGGCGACATCCACCTCGGCCACGCCGTCAACAAGATCCTGAAGGACATGGTCGTCAAATCGCGCACCATGGCCGGCTTCGACGCGCCCTACGTGCCGGGCTGGGACTGCCATGGCATGCCGATCGAGATCCAGATCGAAAAGCAGTTCGGCAAGAACCTGCCGACCGCCGAGGTGCTGCAGAAGGCGCGCGCCTATGCGCTCGAGCAGATCGACCGCCAGCGCGCCGGCTTCATCCGCCTGGGCGTGCTGGGCGAATGGGAAAACCCCTACATGACCATGGCCTACGGTAACGAGGCGGACGAGCTGCGCGCCCTCGGCAAGCTGCTGGAAAAAGGTTACGTGTACCGCGGCCTCAAACCCGTCAACTGGTGCTTCGACTGCGGTTCGGCGCTGGCCGAGGCGGAAGTCGAATACCAGGACAAGCGCGACCCGGCGATCGACGTCGGCTTCCCGTTCGCGGAACCGGAAAAAGTCGCCGCGGCCTTCGGCCTGCCGCAGCTGCCGACCACGAATGGCTTCATCGTGATCTGGACCACCACCCCGTGGACCATCCCGTCGAACCAGGCCCTGAACGCCAACCCGGAAGTGACGTACGCGCTGGTGCAGGCCGAACGTGACGGCCAGCCGCTGCTGCTGATTCTGGCCCAGGACCTGGTCGAAGCGACCCTGCAGCGCTACAAGCTGGAAGGGAGCGTCATCGCCACCACCCCGGGCGCCAAGCTTGAAGGCATCCGCTTCAAGCATCCGCTGCACGCGCAGGACCCGTTCTACGACCGCACTTCCCCGGTCTACCTGGCCGACTACGTCACGACCGACAGCGGCACCGGCGTGGTCCACTCGGCGCCGGCCTATGGCCTGGAAGACTTCCAGTCCTGCAAGGCGCACGGCATGAAGGACGACGAAATCCTGAAACCGGTGATGGGCGACGGCCGCTTCGCCTCGACCCTGCCGCTGTTCGGCGGACTCACCATCTGGGAAGCCAGCAAGCCGATCTGCGAAGCCCTGCGCGGCGCCGGCGCCCTGTTCGAACTGAAGATGTTCGACCACAGCTACATGCACTGCTGGCGCCACAAGACCCCGATCGTCTACCGCGCCACCAGCCAGTGGTTCGCCGGCATGGACGTCACCCCGAAGGACGGCGGCCCCTCCCTGCGCGAAACCGCGCTGGCCGGCATCGCCGAGACCCAATTCTTCCCGGACTGGGGCCAGGCGCGCCTGCAGGGCATGATCGCCAACCGTCCGGACTGGACCCTGTCGCGCCAGCGCCAGTGGGGCGTGCCGATGGCCTTCTTCCTGCACAAGGAAACCGGCGAGCTGCATCCGCGCACCCCGGAGCTGCTGGAGCAGGTCGCCAAGCTGATCGAAGCGAAAGGCATCGAAGCCTGGCAGCAGCTCGACCCAAGCGAACTGCTGGGCGAGGACGCCGCCAACTACGAGAAGAACAAGGACACGCTGGACGTGTGGTTCGACTCGGGTTCGACCCACCAGACCGTACTGCGCGGCTCGCACAAGGAACAATCCGCCTTCCCGGCCGACCTCTACCTGGAAGGCTCGGACCAGCACCGCGGCTGGTTCCACTCCTCGCTCTTGACCTCCTCGATGCTCAACGGCCGCCCGCCGTACAAGGCGCTGCTGACCCACGGCTTCACCGTCGACGAGAACGGCAAGAAGATGTCGAAGTCGCTCGGCAATACGCTGGCGCCGCAGAAGATCTCCGATACCCTCGGCGCCGACATCCTGCGCCTGTGGGTGGCCTCGACCGACTACACGGGCGAGCTGTCGATCGGCGACGAAATCCTCAAGCGCGTCACCGAATCCTACCGCCGCATCCGCAACACGCTGCGCTTCCTGCTGGCGAACACCTCGGACTTCGATCCAGGCAAGGACGCGGTGCCGGTGGCCGAGCTGCTCGAGATCGACCGCTACGCGATCGCCGCGATGGCCCAGCTGCAGGCCGACATTGCCGGCCACTTCGAGCGCTACGAGTTCCACCCGGTGGTCGCCCGCCTGCAGAACTACTGCTCGGAAGACCTGGGCGGCTTCTACCTCGACATCCTGAAGGATCGCCTGTACACCACCGGCGTCGAGTCGACGGCGCGCCGCTCGGCCCAGACCGCGCTGTGGCACATCGCCCATGCGCTGCTGCGCGTGATGGCGCCGATCCTGTCCTTCACCGCCGAGGAAGCCTGGGCCGTGTTCGCGGGCCAGCAGGCCTATGCGCAGAGCGACGAGACCATCTTCACGCAAACGCTGTGGACCTTCCCGGACATCGCGGACGGCGAAGCCCTGCTGGCCAAGTACGCCGCGCTGCGCGAAGTACGTGCCGGCGTGACCAAGCAGCTGGAAGAAGTGCGCGCCTCGGGCGCCATCGGCTCCTCGCTGCAGGCGGAACTGGCGATCAAGGCTGCGGGCGAGAAATTCCAGCTGCTGGCCAGCCTCGAGGATGACCTGAAGTTCGTGTTCATCACCTCGCAGGCCAGCGTGGAACAGGTGGCCGACGCCGCCAACGAAGCGGTGACCGTGACCCCGTCGGAAGCGGAAAAGTGCGAGCGCTGCTGGCACTACCGCCGCGACGTCGGCCACGACCACGCGCACGCCGGCCTGTGCGGCCGCTGCACCAGCAACCTGTTCGGCAGCGGCGAAGCCCGCCGCTACGCCTGACCTTCCCCTCACGGGGTTCCACCGCCATGCCGCCCCTGGGGCCGGCATGGCGGGCACCGACCTGACACCATGGCCACCAAAACCAAAAAAGCTTCTCCGGGCGCCAAGCCCCTCTACAAGCCTTCCGCCAGCCTGTTCCCATGGCTCGGCCTGGCGGCGATCATCGTCCTGCTCGACCAGGTGACCAAGCTTACCGTCGAGCGCACCTTCGCCTATGCCGAGACGCTGCCGATCACCAGCTTCTTCAACCTGATCAAGGTCTACAACCCGGGCGCGGCGTTCAGCTTCCTCGGCGACGCCAGCGGCTGGCAGCGCTACCTGTTCCTGGCGATCGCCATCGGCGCGGTGGGCTTCTGCCTGTACATGATGAAGAAGAACGCCAGCCAGCGCCTGTTCTGCTTCGCGCTGGCCCTGATCATGGCGGGCGCCATCGGCAACGGCATCGACCGCGTCGTGCACGGCCACGTGATCGACTTCCTCGACTTCTACTGGCGGGGCATCGGCCACTTCCCGGCCTTTAATATCGCCGACATCGGCATTTCGGTCGGCGCCTTCCTGTTCGTCCTGGACGAACTGCGGCGCGTGAACAAGTCGTAAGCACCAACGCATCAACTGAGCTGAATCCGGAGTCATCATGAGCATGGACCTCAAGGGCAAGAAGATCGTCCTCGGCCTGAGCGGCGGCGTGGCCTGCTACAAGGCGGCGGAACTGTGCCGTTCCCTCGTCAAGGAAGGCGCCAGCGTGCAGGTGGTCATGACCGAGGCCGCCACCCACTTCATCGGCACGGTGACCATGCAGGCCCTGTCCGGCCAGACGGTCTATACCGACCAGTGGGACCCGCGCATGGCCAACAACATGGCCCACATCGACCTCACGCGCGACGCCGACGCCATCCTGGTCGCGCCCTGCTCGGCCGACTTCATCCGCAAGCTGGCGCACGGCGCCTGCGACGACCTGCTGTCGACCCTGTGCGTGGCCCGTCCGCGGCGCGTGCCGCTGCTGGTGGCGCCGGCGATGAACGTCGAGATGTGGGAGAACCCGGCGACCCAGCGCAATGTGAAACAGCTGGTCGAAGATGGGATTTGCCTGTTCGGCCCGGCGGCCGGCTCCCAGGCCTGCGGCGAGACCGGCCTGGGCCGCATGCTCGAGCCGGAAGAACTGGTCGAGGAACTGATCGCCTCCTTCCAGCACAAGGTGCTGGCGGGGCGCCGCGTCCTGATCACGGCCGGGCCCACGTTCGAGCCGATCGACCCGGTGCGCGGCATCACCAACCTCTCCTCGGGCAAGATGGGCTATGCGGTGGCGCGCGCGGCGCGCGAAGCCGGCGCCGAGGTCACCCTGGTCAGCGGCCCGACCTCCCTGAGCACGCCTCACGGCGTGCGCCGCATCGACGTGCTCACCGCCCAGCAAATGCACGACGCCGTGATGGCCGGGGTAACGGGCCAGCACGTCTTCATCGGCGTGGCGGCGGTGGCCGACTGGCGGGTGGCGAATGCCAGCGGCCAGAAGATAAAGAAGCAGGAAGGCGGCGGTGCGCCGCAGCTGGAGTTCGTGCAGAACGCCGACATCCTGGCCTCGGTCGCTGCCACCACCTCGCTGTCCGGCTGGCCCTACTGCGTCGGCTTCGCCGCCGAGTCCGAGAACCTGATGGAATTCGGCGCCGCCAAGCGCGAGAGAAAAGGCATTCCCCTGTTGGTGGGCAATATCGGCCCCCAGACCTTCGGGCAGGATGAGAACACCATCATCCTGTTCGACGAGAGCGGCCATACCGTGCTGCCGCGCGCCGACAAGCTGAGCCTGGCGCGCCAGCTCGTTTCCGAAATCGCGAAACGCCTCGAACAGCGATCGCTCCTGACCTAAGCAAAGCAAGTACAAGAATGAAGAATATCGACCTCAAGATCCTCGACCCACGCATGAAAGAGCTGCTGCCGGCCTACGGCACGCCCGGCAGCGCGGGGCTGGACCTGCGCGCCTGCATCGACGCCCCGCTCGTCATCGAGCCGGGCCAGACGACCCTGGTGCCGACCGGCCTGGCGATCCACATCGGCGACCCGGGCTATGCGGCCATGATCCTGCCGCGCAGTGGACTCGGCCATAAGAACGGCATCGTTCTCGGCAATCTGGTAGGCTTGATCGACTCCGATTACCAGGGACAGCTGATGGTCTCCACCTGGAACCGCGGCCACGCGAGCTTCACGCTGCAGCCGCTCGACCGGCTGGCCCAGCTCGTGATCGTGCCCGTGCTGCAGGTGGGCTTCAACGTGGTGGAGGAGTTCGCATCGAGCGAACGGGGCGCCGGAGGGTTCGGCAGCACCGGCAAGCAATGACAAAGAAGATTCGATAAGGAGGACCATGTTCCGCATTAATCGTTTGCGCCAGACTGCGCTGGGAATCGCCGCCGCAGTATTGCTCTCGGCCTGCGCCACGCAGGCACCGATGCAACCGGGCCAGCCGCTCCCGCCGGGGCAGACGGCGCCCGAGATTCCGCAAGTGACACCGGAGATGGCGGCGGCAGCCGAGACCCTCACCAGGATGGCAAGCCTGCAGGACCGCCTGTACAAGGTGGCCGCGCCCCTCCTCATCGACAATGCCGAACTGTGCACGCGCCACGCGCGCAACCTGCTCGGTTTCACCGCCAAGAACCGCTACACCTACCCCGGCAGCTACAACGACGCCGCGCACGCCGTGCTCGGCATGGGCGAGCGCCTGCAGGTCACCAATGTGCTGGCCGGCAGCGGCGCCGCCAAGGCCGGCCTGCGCAACGGCGACGAGCTGGTGGCCGCCGGCGGCAAGCCCTTGCCCACCGGCCCGAACGCGCTGTCGCAGGCCGGCGCCGTGTTCGGCCCCATCGTCGCGAAGCAGGCCAGCCTGCCGCTGACCATCGAGCGCCGCGGTTCGCAGCGCGACGTGACGGTTCCCGTGACCCGCGCCTGCGCCTTCGGCATCGAGCTGGGCAACGCGGACAACGTCAACGCCTATGCCGACGGCCAGCGCGTGATGGTCACGCGCGGCATGATGGGCTTCGTGCAGAACGACGACGAGCTGGCCTACGTGGTGGCGCACACGATGGCACACAACATGCTGAACCACGCGGCCAGCCAGCGCAATGCCGCCACCATCGGCAGCATCATCGACAACCTCACCCGGATCGCGCCGGACACTTCGATGCTGATCGGCAGCGGCGGCATCAAGTCCATGCCGTCCACGCTCGACAGCGCGGCCGACCGCCTCGCGGTCTACCTGCTGGCGCGCGCCGACTACCGTGTCGAGGGCATCTCCGGGTTCTGGAAGCGCTTCGCGGAAACCTATCCGGCAACGGTGCTGAACGGCCATACCGCCAACCACCCGGCGCTGGCCCAGCGCATGGCCGCGATCGACAAGGCGGTGGCCGAAGTCAAGGCCAAGAAGTCGGCCAACAAGCCGCTGACACCCTGAGCTGCCAATCCTTCCCACCGAACGCGGACGCCTGGTGCGTCCGCGTTTGTTTCGGCTGTCTGCAGGCACCCGACTAACCCGCCGTCCGGCAGGCTTGCCGCGTTTTTTGTATCATTGCCCTTCCCGACCACAAAGCACAGCCATGGACAGCATCGACCTCGACGTATTGAAGACCTGCGACGCCTGGCTCGCCGGCGGCCGCCGCTGCCAGCTGGTGACGGTCATCAAGACCTGGGGCTCGAGCCCGCGCCCGATCGGCGCGCTGCTGGCCATCTGCGACGACGGCAGCGTGGTCGGATCGGTCTCGGGCGGCTGCATCGAGGACGACCTGATCGAGAAGGTGCGCCGCAACGGCATCGAGCTGACGCGTCCCGAGATCGTCAGCTACGGCATCAGCGCCGACGAGGCGCACCGCTTCGGCCTGCCCTGCGGCGGCACCATCGAGCTGGCCATCGAGCCGCTATCCCAAAGCAGCCGCATCCGCGAACTGCTGGCGCGCCTGCACGAAGGCGAGCTGGTCGAACGCCGCGTGGAGCTGGCGACCGGCGCCGTCACCCTGGCGCGCGCCGAGGCCGGCGCCATCCAGCGCGTGGAGGATGGCGTGCTGGCCACCATCCATGGCCCGCGCTGGCGCCTGTACATCATCGGCGCCGGCCCGCTGTCGCGCTTCCTGGCGCAGATCGCCAGCGGCATGGACTACCGCGTGGTCGTGTGCGACCCGCGCGAGGAATACCGCAGCGGCTGGAACCTGGCGGGCGTGGAACTGGTGCACGCCATGCCCGACGACCTGGTGATCGAGGCGCGCCTGGATGCGCGCAGCGCGGTCGTCGCCCTGACCCACGACCCCAAGCTGGACGACCTGGCCCTGATGGAGGCGCTCAAGTCCGAGGCCTTCTATGTCGGCGCGATCGGCTCGCGCCTGAACAACGACAAGCGCCGCGAGCGCCTCAAGCTGTTCGACCTCAGCGAAGCCCAGCTGGCGCGCCTGCACGGCCCGATCGGCATCTACATCGGCAGCAAGACTCCGAGCGAGATCGCGGTCTCGATCATGGCCGAAATGACCGCCGTGAAGAACGGCGTACCTGCCGCCCTGCTGGTGCCGCACGCCACTGCGGCGGCGGCGCTCCAGCCGGCGGGCACGGCGGCCTGCAGCGTGCTGCGCAGCGCAGCCGCGTGAGCCGGTCCGGCCCGCATTCGACAGCAAGAAGCGGATGGCGCGGCATGCGCCCCGCCGCCACAATCCACCCTTTGTCCCGCTCGTCCCGATGAATACCGTGAACATGCTGCGCCTGGTGGCGCTGGCCGCCATCTGGGGCGGTTCCTTCCTCTTCATGCGCATCGCCGCGCCTGTGCTCGGCCCCGCCGTGCTGATCGAGTACCGGGTGCTGTTCGCGGCCCTTTTCCTGCTAGGGGTGGCCTGGGTGATGCGCCGGCGCGGCAAGGGAACCCCGCTCGACCTGCGCCAGCACTGGAAGCACTACCTGATGCTGGGCTTCTTCAACTCGGCCCTGCCCTTCCTGCTGTTCGCCTTCGCCGCGCGCACGCTGTCCGCTTCGGTGCTGTCGGTGCTGAACGCCACCGCGCCGATGTTCGGCGCGCTGGTCGGCGCCGTCTGGGCACGCCAGGGCGTGTCGGCACGCACCGGCCTCGGCCTGGTGCTGGGCACGGTCGGCGTAGGCCTGCTGGTCGGTTTCGACCATGTGTCGGAGCGCCCCGGCGCCGCGGTCGCGATCGCGGCAGCGCTGGTGGCGGCCTTCTGCTACAGCATCGCCAGCCAGTACGCCAAGTCGGCCAAGGCGGTGCCGCCCTTCGCCAATGCGCACGGCTCGATGTGGGCCGCGACCCTGTTCGTGATCCCGGCCCTGCCCTTCTTCCCGTCGCCGGGCATACCCACGGCCGGCATCTGGGCCGCGGTGCTCGCGCTGGGCGTGGTCTGTAGCGGGATCGCCTACATCCTCTACTTCAAGCTGATCGAGGAAGTCGGCACCACCTCGGCGCTCACGGTGACCTTCCTGAACCCGATGTTCGGCATCCTGTGGGGGGCGATCTTCCTGCACGAGGTGATCGGCTGGCACACGCTGCTCGGCTCAGGCATCGTGCTGGTGGGCACGGCGCTGGTGACCGGCTTCGTGCCCTCCTTCCTGCGCGCGCCTGCCGCGCAAGCCAAGTAGGGACATCGCGATGCGCACCGAGATCATGCTCGACCTGCCGGCCGGCTACCGCAGCGAGGACGTGCTGGCCTTTCACAGCCGGGATGCGGAAGCCATTGCGGAACAAGTGTCGCCCGAAGGCCTGCGCAAGGGTGTGCTGTTGGGCGGCACGCCCGTGGTGCTGGAAGTGCGCTTCGGTCGCGACACGGCCGCTTGCTGCATCGATGCCGATGGCGATGTGACGCCGGCACTGCTGGCACAGGCGCGCGAGGCCTTGCTGAGTATCCTTGGCCTGCGCATCGACCCGGCCGCGTTTGCCGCGTTCGCGCGCAATGATCCGGCGCTGGGCCCGGTCGTGGCGCGCCAGCCGGGCCTGCGCATCGTCCAGTCGGCAAGCGTGTTCGAGGCCCTGACCTGGGCCATCATCGGCCAGCAGATCAATCTGCCGTTTGCCATCTCGCTGCGCCGCACCTTGATCCAGCTCGCGGGCCGGGTCCATGCGAGCGGCCTGTGCTGCTATCCGGAAGCGGCCGGCGTTGCCGGCCTCGCCCTGGAAGACCTGACCAGCCGCAAGTTCTCGCGCTCGAAAGCCGAGACCCTGCTGCGCCTGGCCCGGCTCGTCGTCGACGGCCAGCTCGTGCTCGACCGCGGACGCCCCGTCGACGAGCTCGTGCAGGAATTGTTGGCCGTCAAAGGCATCGGGCCCTGGACCGTGAACTACGCCCTGCTGCGCGGCTATGGCTACCCGGACTGTTCGCTGGAAGGCGACGTGGCCATCCGCACCGCCTTCCACCGCCTGCTGGGTGGGGAGGCGCGTCCGGACATCCCGACCACGCAGCGCCTGCTGGAACGCTATGCGCCGCACCGCACGATGGCGGCGGCCTACCTGTGGGCCAGCCTCAGCGACACCACCGCTTAGGTTCAATTCCAGCGCGGCAAGTCGTCGAACTGCTGCGCACTCTCCCCCGAAAAACGGATCAGTTCCGGCAGCGGCACCGTGGCCAGATTGTCGCGTCCGTAGTGGCCGCCGAGCGCGCTCGGGATCTTGAGGCAGTATTTGCGGTCCTCGACCAGGGGGCCGAGCGTGGATTCGGCCAGGTGCACGACTTCCGGCATGTACCAGTCGTTCAGGAAATCCTGGTTATACGCCAGCGCGTCGAGCGCGGCGCGGCTGTCGGCGACCGGCTCGCAGCACAGGTCTTGCGGACGCAGGCGCCAGTAGCGCCCTTCGTCGTCGCGGATGATGAGGTTGCCGAATGCATTGGACCCAAGGACCTCGACAGCGGTCAAGCCGACCCAGCCCCAGGCGTCGTTGATGTCGTCTACGTTGATCATGTGGTCTGCCCCATTGGTTCGCAGGCCCGCGCCGAGTGCCGGCGCCGGCTGTTTCGCCTGTTGGACAAGACAGGCTCGACAACATTCCGGACGCTTGCGTCCGGTTTGACATGGCTCTTGTATGAGCCCGTATGACGAGCGAAAAACAAAAGGCCGTTGATCCTTGCGAATCAACGGCCCTGAATTCTGGTTGCGGGGACAGGATTTGAACCTGTGACCTTCGGGTTATGAGCCCGACGAGCTGCCAGACTGCTCCACCCCGCGTCTGATGAAATGAATTATACGCCGAAACGGTCTTTTAGGCAAATGCAATCCTGCCCTGATAGGCGATTGCAGCACGACGGCGCTCGGCCGTGAGCACTTTTGCACGCGCCGGCAGCGGCCCAGGGTCGGCAATTCAGTGTAAAGTAAGCACAATCTCAACCTGCCGCTGACCTATGAAATTCTGTTCCGAGTGCGCCCATCCTGTCGCCCTGGCAATCCCCGAAGGCGACAACCGGCCGCGCTACGTCTGCCCCAACTGCCACGCGATCCACTACCAGAATCCCAAGCTGGTCATCGGCTCGATCCCCGTCTGGGAACAGGACGGCAAGCTACAGATCCTGCTGTGCAAGCGCGCGATCGAACCGCGCTACGGCTACTGGACCTTGCCGGCCGGCTTCATGGAAAACGAGGAAACCACCGAGCAGGCGGCCGTGCGCGAAACCGAAGAGGAAGCCGGCGCCGACGTCGAACTCGGCAAGCTGTTCACCCTGCTGAATGTGGCCCATGTGCACCAGGTCCACCTGTTCTACCTGGCGCGCCTGCGCAATCTCGATTTCGCGCCGGGCGAGGAAAGCCTGGAAGTGCAGCTGTTCACCCAGGACGAGATCCCCTGGGACGAGCTGGCTTTCCCGACGGTGCGCAGCACGCTGGAACTCTTCTTTGCCGACCGCGTCAAAGTGCGCGAGGGCGGCAGCTACGGTTTTCATAGCCGGGACATCGTTCGCCCGATGCTGGCTCCCCGCGAACCCGACTGATCCACGAGCCCGCCATGATCCCCTGGCTCGAGCCGACATCGCCGTTTCCCGACGTATCCGAGGCGCTGACGATCGACGCCCCCGGCCTGCTCGCGGCCGGCGCCGACCTGTCGCCGCAGCGCCTGCTGCTGGCCTACCAGAACGGCATCTTTCCCTGGTTCTCGGAAGGCCAGCCCATCCTGTGGTGGAGCACCGACCCGCGCATGGTGCTGCGCACGGAGCGCTTCAAGCTCAGCGACAGCCTGAAGAAAACCCTGAGACGCGTCGAGCGCAGCCGGCTCGAGGGCGGCCCGTGGGACGTGCGCTTCGACACGGCCTTCGAGGACGTGATGCGTGCCTGCGCCGCCCCGCGCAAGGACGGGCCCGGCACCTGGATCTCGGAAGACATCATCGACGGCTACACCGGCCTGCATGCCATGGGCTATGCCCATTCGTCCGAGGTCCGCTACGAGGGCGAGCTGGTCGGCGGCGCCTACGGCGTCTGCATCGGCCGCATGTTCTACGGAGAATCGATGTTCGCCCGGGTGTCGGACGCGTCCAAGGTGGCCCTGGCCTACCTGGTGGCTTTCCTGCGCAGCCAGGGCGTCTCGATGATCGACTGCCAGCAGGAGACCGGGCACCTGGCTTCGCTGGGGGCCGCGCCGATTCCGCGCAGCGCCTTCCTGGCGCACCTGCGCCAGGCCATCCGCGAGCCGGCCATCACCCGCTGGGAGATTGTGCCGCCTCTGGGCGCGGCGCCCTGAAGGCGGCACCGTTGACTGGCTAACAGTGACACCGGCCTGATTTCGTTAAAATAGGATCATCACGTCGTCTCGAGAGCTTTTTGCATGACGCACCTAAATGACCTGCCTTTCGCTACGCTGCAGTTCTACACGACGGCGCCCTATCCCTGCAGTTACCTCGATGCGCGCCAGGCCCGCTCGCAAGTTGCGACGCCATCGCACCTGATCAATGCCGACGTCTATTCCGAACTGGTGCGCAACGGATTCCGCCGCAGCGGCATCTTCACCTACCGCCCCTACTGCGACGGCTGCCAGGCCTGCATCCCGGTGCGCGTGAAATGCGAGGATTTCACGCCCAACCGTACCCAGCGCCGCTCCTGGAAGCGCCACGGCGACCTGGTCGCGATGGTGGCCAACCTGGCGTTCTCGGACGAGCACTACGCGCTCTACCTGCGCTACCAGACCACCCGCCACGTCGGCGGCGGCATGGACCAGGACAGCCGCGACCAGTACGCCCAGTTCCTGCTGCAGAGCCGGGTGAATACCCGCCTGGTCGAGTTCCGCGAGCCCGACGGCCTGCTGCGCATGGTGTCCATCATCGACGTGCTGTCCGATGGCCTGTCGTCGGTGTATACCTTCTTCGACCCGGACGTGCCGGGCGCGTCCTTCGGCACCTACAACGTCATGTGGCAGGTCAACCAGGCGCGCGAGCTCGGCCTCCAGTACGTCTACCTGGGCTACTGGATCGAGCAAAGTCCGAAGATGGCCTACAAGATCAACTTCCGTCCGCTCGAAGCACGCGTCAAGGGCGTATGGGGCGTGCTGGAACGCTGAGGGACTTGCGCGCCTCCGGGCGCTGTAAAATGGCGGGAGTCACTTACGATGAGTCCTCCATGTCCGACAAGCTTCTGTACTCCCTCGCCCGCCCGCTGCTGTTCTCGCTCGACGCCGAGCAAGCCCACAACCTGACCCTGCCGCTGCTGCGCCGCGCCGCCGCGCTCGGCCTCACCAAGTTGTCCGGCCGCCCGGCGCCGGACCCGCGCACGGTCATGGGCATCACCTTCCCGAACCCGGTCGGCCTGGCCGCCGGCCTCGACAAGGACGGGGCCTACATCGACGGCCTGGCCTCGCTCGGCTTCGGCTCGATCGAGATCGGCACCGTGACGCCGCGCCCCCAGGGCGGCAACCCGAAGCCGCGCATCTTCCGCCTGCCGCAGGCGCAGGGCATCATTAACCGCATGGGCTTCAACAACGGCGGCGTGGATGCTTTTGTATCCAACGTGCAGGCATCAACCTTCTACCAGGACAAGCAGGGCGTGCTGGGCCTGAACATCGGCAAGAACGCCGACACGCCGATCGAGCGCGCCGCCGACGATTACCTGCATTGCTTGCGCAAGGTCTACCCTTACGCCAGCTACGTGACGGTCAACATCTCCTCGCCGAATACCAAGAACCTGCGCCAGCTCCAGGGCGAATCCGAGCTCGACGCCCTGCTCTCCCAACTCAAGGAAGAGCAGCTGCGCCTGGCCGACCAGCACAAGCGCTATGTGCCGGTGGCGCTGAAGATCGCGCCGGACATCGACGGCGATCAGGTGCGCAACATTGCCGGCGCTCTGCTGCGCCACAAGATCGACGGCGTCATCGCCACCAACACCACGCTCAGCCGCACTGCGGTGCAGGGCATGCAGCATGGGGAGGAAGCAGGCGGCCTGTCGGGCGCGCCGGTGTTCGAATTGTCGAACACGGTGATCCGCCTGTTGAAAGCCGAGCTGGGCGACGCGCTGCCGATCATCGGCGTGGGCGGCATCATGCGCGGCGAGGATGCGCGCGCCAAGATCGCCGCCGGCGCGCAGCTGGTGCAGCTCTACACCGGTTTTATCTACGCGGGCCCGGCACTGATCCGCGACGCCGCGGCCGCGCTGCGCCGCTAAGGGGAGATAGCATGGAACGCAGGCAGCTGGGACAAACCGATCTGATGGTGTCGAAGGTCTGCCTCGGCACCATGACCTTCGGCGAACAGAACACCGAGCTCGATGCACACAGCCAGCTCGACTACGCACTGGAACGCGGCATCAACTTCATCGATACCGCCGAGATGTATCCGGTGATGGCGCGTCCCGACACGCAAGGCTCGACCGAGCGTTATATCGGCAGCTGGCTCAGGAAGACGGGCCGGCGTGCCGACGTGGTGCTGGCGACCAAGATCGCCGGGCCGAACAAGATGATGCCCTGGATCCGCGGGGCCAACCACAACCTCGACGCAACCAACATCCGCGCTGCCGTCGAGGACAGCCTGCGCCGCCTGCACACCGACTACATCGACCTGTACCAGATCCACTGGCCGAGCCGGAACCTGCCGATCTTCGGGGCCAACAGCTTCGATCCGGAAGGCGAACGGCCGGCAGTGCCGATCCATGAGACGCTCGAGGCGCTGGACGACATGGTGCGGGCGGGGATGATCCGCCACGTCGGCGTATCGAACGAAAGCACCTGGGGCGTGTGCCAGTACATCAAGCGCTCGGAGCAGCGCGGCTTGCCGCGCATCGCCACGGTGCAGAACCTGTACAACCTCACCGCGCGCCACTTCGAGACCAGCCTGATGGACGAGGCCTGCTACCGCGAAGGCGTGAGCCTGCTGGCCTACAGCCCGCTGGCCTTCGGGCAGCTCACAAGCAAGTATCTCGACGATCCGAACGCGCATGGCCGCCTGACGATCTTCCCGAAGGGTTGGAGCCCGCGTTATGTGCGCCCGAGCGTGCTGGCAGCGACCGCCGAGTACGCGGCGCTGGCGCGCGCGAACGGCATGCTGCCTGCGCAGATGGCGCTGGCGTGGTGCTACTCGCGCTGGTTCGTGGGGTCGACCATCATCGGGGCCACCAGTATCGCGCAGCTGAAGGAGAACATCGACGCGGCCGACCTGGTGCTGTCAGCGGACGTGCTCAAGGGGATCGACGAGATCCACGCGCGCTACATGAACGTGGGGCAGTGAGCGCGGCTGCTCACAGCTCCGCCTGCAAGGCCTTCTCGATATCCGAGCGCGTATACCCCTGCGCAAAGCGCTCGATGAAGTGATACGCGTAGGCCCGCAGATACGAGCCCTTGCGCACGGCGAGGCGCGTCACGTTCGGCGCGAACAGGTGCGAGGCCTCGATCGCGCGCATCCCCTTGTCGCGGCCATGGTCGAAGGCCATCGAGGCCACGATGCCGACGCCCATCCCCAGCGACACGTACT
Organism: Massilia sp. UBA6681; assembly: GCF_002454935.1. NCBI lineage: Bacteria > Pseudomonadati > Pseudomonadota > Betaproteobacteria > Burkholderiales > Oxalobacteraceae > Massilia > Massilia sp. UBA6681. The sequence continues at coordinate 7,583 of NZ_DKJX01000052.1, read as the reverse complement.
GCTTGATGACGTCCGAGTCCATCGCGGTCAGCACGATATCCGGCGCCAGCCCGGCTTCCACGAAAGCGGCGTCGATGTGGCTGCGGCCCGTGAAGCCGACGTCGTAGGTAATCAGGGGATACTCGGCCAGGTCCTCCAGCCGCAGCGGCTGGCTGGAGCTGAAGATCGGATGTCCTTCCGGCGCCACGATCAGGTGGCTCCAGCGGTAGCACGGGAAGGAGACCAGGTCCGGGAAGGCCGACAGGCCTTCGGTCGCGATGCCGATGTCGGCCTTTCCCGACAGGACCCATTCGGCGATGTGTTCCGGCGCGCTTTGCTGCAGGGCGATGCGCACGCCCGGGAAGGCGTTGCGGAAGGACTGCACCACCTGCGGCAGCGCGTAGCGCGCCTGGGTGTGGGTCACGGCGACGGTGAGCGTGCCGCTGTCCTGGGCCGCGAACTCGGCGCTGGCCTGCTGCAGGTTCTCGGCCTCGACCAGCAGGCGCTCGACGATCTTGAGGATGCCCTTGCCAGGCGGGGTCAGCCCGGTCAGGCGCTTGCCGTTGCGCTCGAAGATCACGACGCCGAGTTCTTCCTCGAGTTCGCGGATCTGGCGCGACACGCCCGGCTGCGAGGTGAACAGCGCATTGGCGACTTCGGTCAGGTTGAAGTCGCGGCGTGCGGCCTCGCGCACGGAACGCAGCTGCTGGAAGTTCATATTCCCTCTCCTGCATCGACGAAGACTTCGATGCGGCGCGGCTTGACCACCAGGGTATCCCCTTCCTTGAAGCCCTGGCTCGAGAACAGCTCGTTCGGGATCACCGCCTCGATCAGCTGCTGGTTGTCGGCGCGCTCGAGGTCGAGCTGGGCCAGCGGGCCGATCGCATGCGCGCGGCGCAGCTTGGCCACCACGCCGTCGGCGCCGGGCGTATAGCGCGCGACGTCGAGCTCGTGCGGACGCACGTAGCCGATGCCTTCGCCGTTACGGACGCTCGCATGCTCGGGCGCCTGGAACTGCGCTTCGCCACTGGCCAGCACGCCTTCGTGCACGCGGCCGTGGAACAGGTTGACGTTGCCGAGGAAGCCGTAGACGAAGGGCGAAGCCGGCTTGTTGTACACCTCGCTTGGCGCACCGAGCTGTTCGACGCGGCCCTTGTTCATCAGGACCACCTGGTCGGCCACTTCCAGCGCTTCTTCCTGGTCGTGCGTCACGAAGATCGAGGTGACGTGCAGCTCGTCGTGCAGGCGGCGCAGCCAGCGGCGCAGTTCCTTGCGCACCTTGGCGTCCAGCGCGCCGAAGGGTTCGTCGAGCAGCAGCACGCGCGGCTCCACCGCCAGGGCACGCGCCAGGGCGATACGCTGGCGCTGGCCGCCCGAGAGCTGCGGCGGATAGCGGTCGGCGATCCAGTCGAGCTGCACGAGTTCGAGCAGCTGGCGCACCTTGTCGCGGATCTGCTGTTCCGACGGACGCTCCTTGCGCGGCTTGACGCGCAAACCGAAGGCGACGTTCTCGAACACGGTCATGTGCTTGAACAGCGCGTAGTGCTGGAACACGAAGCCGACCTGGCGCTCGCGCACGTGGCGGTGCGAGGCGTCCTGGCCGTCGAGCAGCACGGCGCCCGAATCGGGATGTTCGAGGCCGGCGATGACGCGCAACAGGGTCGTCTTGCCGCAGCCGGATGGGCCCAGCAAGGCGGTCAGCTGGCCGTCCGGGAACTGCAGCGAGACGTCGTCGAGCGCGGTGAACTGGCCGAACTGCTTGCGGATGTGTTGGACTTCGATCGTCATGTTCAGGCTTCCTTCTGTCGTTCTTCGGCGGCCGCTTTGCGTACCTGGTGCAGGCGCCATTCGATAAAGCTCTTCACCGCCAGGGTGACCAGCGCGAGCAGCGCCAGCAGCGATGCGATCGCGAACGCGGCCGTGAAGTTGTATTCGTTGTAGAGGATCTCGACCTGCAGCGGCATGGTGTTGGTCTCGCCGCGGATGTGGCCCGAGACCACCGACACCGCGCCGAACTCGCCCATGGCACGGGCGTTACACAGGATGACGCCGTACAGCAGGCCCCATTTGATGTTCGGCAGCGTCACGCGCCAGAAGGTCGACCAGCCCGAGGCGCCCAGCACCAGCGCGGCTTCCTCCTCCTCCGTGCCCTGCTGCTGCATCAGCGGGATCAGCTCGCGCGCCACGAACGGGAAGGTGATGAACACCGTCGCCAGCACGATGCCCGGCACCGCGAACAGGATCTTGATGTCGTGCTCGGCCAGCCACTCGCCGAACCAGCCCTGGGCGCCGAACAGCAGCACGTAGATCAGGCCCGCGATCACCGGCGACACCGAGAACGGCAGGTCGATCAGCGTCAGCAGGACGCTCTTGCCGCGGAACTCGAACTTGGCGATGGCCCAGGCCGCGGCCACGCCGAACACCAGGTTCAGCGGCACCGAGATGCCGGCCGCGATCAGCGTGAGCTTGATGGCGGAGATCGCATCCGGGTCGCGGATCGATTCGAGGTAGACGTCCCAGCCGCGCTTGAGCGCTTCGGTGAACACGGCGGCCAGCGGCACGAACAGGAACAGGGTCAGGAAAGCCAGCGCCACCGCGATCAGGAGGTAGCGCACCCAGTCCGGCTCCAGCACGTTGGTCTTGCGGCGGCGCACCGGGGTGCCGGCGCTTTTGCTGTCCTGCGCCGCATGGAGATTGTCGAACACTGCGCTCATTTCTTGCCTGCCCGTTTGCGGGTCCATGCCTGCAGCAGGTTAATCGTCAGCAGCAGGATGAAGGAGATGATCAGCATGACCACCGCGATCGCCGTGGCGCCCGCGTAGTCGTACTGCTCGAGTTTGGTGATGATGAACAGCGGCGTGATCTCGGAGACCATCGGCAGGTTGCCCGCGATGAAGATCACCGAGCCGTATTCGCCGGTGGCGCGGGCAAAAGCCAGCGCGAAGCCGGTCAGCAGCGCCGGCACGATCGACGGCAGCACCACGCGCCAGAAAGTCTGCAGCGGCGAGGCGCCCAGGCTGGCGGCGGCTTCTTCCAGTTCGCGCTCGGCCTCTTCCAGCACCGGCTGCACCGTGCGCACCACGAAGGGCAGGCCGATGAAGGTCAGCGCCACCAGCACGCCCAGCGGCGTGAAGGCGACCTTGATGCCGAACTTGGCCAGCTGTTCGCCGATGAGGCCATTGTGCGAGTACAGGGCGGTGAGCGTGATGCCGGCCACCGCGGTGGGCAGCGCGAACGGCAGGTCGACCAGGGCATCGATGATGCGCTTGCCCGGGAAGGTGTAGCGCACCAGCACCCAGGCGACGATGCCGCCGAAGATGACGTTGATGAAGGCGGCCAGCAACGAGGCGCCGAAGGTGAGGCGGTACGAGGCCATCACGCGCTCGGAGGTGACGGCGCTCCAGAAGGCCTCCCAGCTCATCGTGAAGGTCTTCAGGAAGACCGCCGACAGCGGGATCAGGACGATCAGCGCGAGGTAGAAAATCGTGAAGCCAAGCGAGATGCCGAATCCGGGGATGACCCGGCCGGGAGATCGTCGCGCTGGCAATGCGAGCGTGGTCATGGAAGCCCTTCACAAATTCTTAAGGGAACGCATAATCTCATGCGGCCCTTATATTACAAACGAAACTTTCCTCATTTGCATAGACGGAAACAGCTATTACGGATCAGAAAACCAGCTTCGCCGCCACACCGGTCAGCGTGGTCGCCAGCAGGGCGCGCAGGAAGCGCTCCGGCACCTTGCGCGCAGCCATGGCGCCCAGCGTAATACCCGGCACCGAACCGATGAGCAGGGTCAGCAGCAGCATCCAGTCGATCGAGCCCAGCCACCAGTGGCCGACGGCGGCGATCGCGGTCAGCGGCACGGCATAGGCGATGTCGGTGCCGGCCACTTCGGCCGGTGTCAGGCGCGGATATAGCATGACCAGCAGCGTGGCGCCGATGGCGCCCGCGCCGATCGAGGACACGGTGACGAGCACGCCCAGCACCGCGCCGGAAACGACGGTGGCGGTGGTCAGCGCCCTGCCCTGCAGCTGGCGCCCCGGTTTGGCGTTGACCCAGGCCAGCATGCGCGCGCGGAACAGCAGCGCGATCACGGTCAGCATCACGGAGCCGGCGATCGAATAACGGATGAGCTGCCCGATCTCTTCATCGAGCCCGCCGAAGTGCTTCAGCGCCAGGGTTGCCACCAGCGCGGCCGGCAAGGCGCCCAGGCACAGGCGGCCGACGATCTGCCACTGGACGGTGCGGTTGAAACGGTGGGTGACGGTGCCGACACCCTTGGTGATGGAAGCAAAGGCGAGGTCGGTGCCGACAGCAACCGAGGGCGAGACACCGAACAGCAGCGTCAGCAGCGGCGTCATGAGCGAACCTCCGCCCACGCCGGTCATACCGACCAGCAGCCCTACTGCAAAACCCGCGATGATATACGTCGTCGACATGCCATTACCCCTAAGTTAATGCTCAGGGTAAGGGGACTCGGCAGTTCGGCAAACAACAGGTTTCTTATTTGCTTATGCGGTGAAGGATGAGCACGCCGGACGGACAAGCCGTCCGGCGCGGGGAAGCATTACTTGTTCGGCTGCGGGGTCAGGCGCAGGTAAGGACGCGGCGAGGTGTAGCCTTTCGGATACTTCTGCTCGATGACGGCCGGATCCTGCACGGTCAGCGGAATGATGACGTCGTCGCCGTCCTTCCAGTTGCCCGGAGTGGCCACGGTGTAGCCGTCGGTCAGCTGCAGGGCGTCGATCACGCGCAGGACTTCGTCGAAGTTGCGGCCGGTGCTCATCGGGTAGGTAATGATCAGGCGCACCTTCTTGGCTGGGTCGATCACGAACAGCGAGCGCACGGTGGCGGTGGCCGAGGCTTCCGGGTGGATCATGTCGTACAGGGTGGACACCGATTTGTCGGCGTCGGCGATGATCGGGAAGCCGACCACGGTCTGCTGGGTTTCCTCGATGTCCTTGATCCATGCACGATGCTGGTCGGCCGGGTCGACCGACAGCGCGATCGCCTTGACGTTGCGCTTGTCGAATTCCGGCTTCAGCTTGGCGGTCAGGCCCAGTTCGGTGGTGCAGACCGGGGTGAAGTCGGCCGGATGCGAGAACAGCACCACCCAGGAATCGCCCGCCCACTCGTGGAAGCGGATCTTGCCGATGCTGGAATCCTGCTCGAAATCGGGGGCGGTATCGCCGAGGCGTAAGGTCATCGTCATTTCTCCATGTGATTGGACTACGGGGTTACTTCTGCAACGCATAGTCTAAGAGCACTTGGCGGTTTGGCAAACGACAGCTTTGTAATTTGCTTGTTCCGCATTCTTCCTTAGAAAAACCGGCTGTACAGCACCACCGCCCAGGTGGCCGTCGCCAGCAGCAAGGCCAGGGCGACGGCGGCGCTGCCCATGTCCTTCGCCACTTTCGACAGCGGATGGCGCTCGAGCGAAATGCGGTCGACCACGGCCTCGATGGCCGAGTTGATGATCTCCACGATCAGCACCAGGATCAGCACGCCGATCAGGACCAGTTTCTGGAAAGCCGACACCGGCAGCAGCAGGGCCGCCACGCTCGCGATGGCGATCACCACGATCTCCTGGCGGAAGGCGGCCTCGCTGCGCCAGGCCCAGGCCAGGCCGTCCCGGGTGTTGCGGCAGGCGGCAAGGATGCGGGCGATGCCGCGCTTGGTCTTGAACTCGCTGATCGGGTGTTCCATTGGTTTTTCGAAATTAAATGCAGGACTGTCATTATGCCGCCCTTGCTCTGGCTTGCACACTGCACCCCATCGGTTTGCATCGGCGTTTCACATCATGGTATAAAGGGACACAATACTGCACTGCACCAACCACATCATGAAAATGGAAACCCCTCAGTTGGACACGTCGGCAGCCGCGGCACCGGGCAAGACCTCGATCCAGGTGATCGAGCGCATGATGGCGCTGCTCGATGCGCTGGCCAATTATTCCGACCCGGTGAGCTTGAAGGAATTGTCGAAAGTCTCCGGCCTGCATCCCTCAACCGCACACCGCATCCTGAACGACATGGTGGTAACGCGCTTCGTCGACCGCGTCGAGCCGGGCACCTATCGCCTCGGCATGCGCCTGCTGGAACTGGGCAATGTGGTGAAAAGCCGCCTGTCGGTGCGCGAAGCGGCGCTCGACTTCATGCGCGCCCTGCACAAGAAAACCCAGCAGACCGTGAACCTGTCGGTGCGCCAGGGCGACGAGATCGTCTACATCGACCGTGCCTATTCCGAGCGTTCCGGGATGCAGGTGGTGCGCGCGATCGGCGGCCGGGCGCCGCTGCACCTGACCTCGACCGGCAAGCTGTTCCTGTCGATCGACGATGCCAAGACCATCCGCGCCTATGCCACCCGCACCGGTCTCGCGGGCCACAACAAGAATTCGATCACCGACCTGGCCCGCTTCGAACGCGAGCTGAGCCTGGTGCGCGCGCGCGGCTATGCGCGCGACAACGAGGAACTGGAACTGGGGGTGCGCTGCATGGCCGCCGGCATCCACGACGACAGCGGCAAGCTGGTGGCCGGCCTGTCGATCTCGGCCCCGGCCGACCGCCTGCAGGAAGAATGGCTGGAAGACCTGGTGCAGACCGCGTCCAGCATCTCGGCAACCTTGGGCTACCGCCCTACCCCGGCGATCTGATCAGTGCAGTGCCGGCGCCGCGCTTGTGGCGGCGCTCATCACCGGCACATCGCTGGCATTGCTCAGCGTACCCGGCGCCAGCTCCTCGAGCTTGCCGGGCGCCAGCGCCTCGAGGAAGCGGCGCACGCGGCCCGCGTCGGCGGTGCGCGACATCTTTCCCTTCGAATCCAGGAACACCATGATCACGTTGCGGCCGTGGATGGCCGCCTGCATCACCAGGCAGCGCCCCGCTTCGTTGATGAAGCCGGTCTTCTGCAGGCCGATGTTCCAGTCCGGCAGCGCCACCAGGTAGTTGGTGTTTGCATAGCGCATCGGCCGGCCGCTCGCCTTCACGACCGAATTCGGCGTGGTGGAAAATTCGCGCAGCAGCGATTCGCCGTGGGCAGTGGCGACCAGGCGCGCCAGGTCGCGCGCGCTGGAGACGTTGCGGCTCGACAGGCCGCTCGAATCGACGAAGCGCGTGTCCTTCATGCCCAGTTTGCGCGCCTTGGCGTTCATGGCGGCCACGAAGGCGTTGATGCCGCCCGGGTAGTGGCGCCCGAGTGCGGAAGCGGCGCGGTTTTCCGAACTCATCAGGGAAATGTGCAGCATCTCGCGGCGCGTCATGCGCGTGCCCACCGGCAGGCGCGAACTGGAATACTTGTGGCGGTCGACGTCGGCGTCGGCAATGCGCAGCACCTCGTCGAGGTCCTGTCCGGCCTGCACCACGACCAGGCCGGTCATGAGCTTGGTGATCGAGGCGATCGGCAGGGCGACATGGGCGTTCTTTTCGAACAGGACTTCGGAGCTGTTCTGGTCGAGCACGAAGGCGACGTTCGAACGCAGGGACAATGAATCCGGGGTGCCGCGCAGGCCGGCGGCATCGCCGAAGGTGCGCGGATCGACCACGGCCGCGGCGCCGGCGGCGGCGCCGGCGCGGCGCACCACATGATAGGTGACCTTGCGCTTGCCG
>NZ_DKJX01000038.1:0-5430 GCF_002454935.1 Massilia sp. UBA6681 | reverse complement strand
GGTGGGGTTTTTTGCTTTGTAGTCCTAAAGCCTGCTGTTCGGATCCGCACTGCGGATCCTCACTCTTCCGCCAGCAACTGCTGCACCAGTCGCGTCATCTCCTCGAGCCGGTACGGCTTGCGCAGCAGGTGATTGCGCTCGAGGATCTCGTCTTCTGCGCTGCCTTCGCCCGGATAACCCGATGCGAACAACAGCTTCGCCTGCGGCAGGTAGTCGGCCATTGCCGCCGCCAGGTCCTGCCCGCGCACCTCGCCCGGCATGACCAGGTCGGTAAAGACGAGATCGATCGGCAGCCGTTGGCGGATCATGCCCAGCGCCGTCTCGCCGTCCGCTGCTTCGAGCACGCATAGTCCAAGCTTGCGCAGCACCTCGACGCTGACCTGCCGCACAGGCGCTTCGTCTTCCACGACGAGCACGGTTCGTAAGACAGGCCCCGCTGCGGGCGCCGGTTCCACCTCGGCCGCCTGCAGCAGCGGGAAATACATGCTCACGGCCGTGCCGCTGCCGGCCACGCTCGCCAGTTCGATCTGCCCGCCGCTTTGTCGCACGAAGCCGAAGGCCAGGCTCAATCCGAGGCCGGCACTACGCCGGCCCGCCTTGGTCGAGAAGAAGGGTTCGAAGGCGCGTCGCTGGACCTCTTCGTCCATGCCGGGGCCGTTGTCCGTGAGGCGGACGCGCAGGTAGCCCGGGGCCTCGTCGGCCTGCGCATGTCCCGGCAAGTGCGCCGCGTCGGCCGTGACCTCGAGCCATCCGTCCTTGTCCATGGCTTCCGCCGCGTTCTGCACCAGATGCAGGACGGTTTTCTCGAACTGGGCCGGATCGACGCAGGCCTGCAGGCCGTCGCCGAGCGACAGCGTGAGCGCATGTCCGCCCAAGGTCTGGCGGATCGTGCCTTCCATGCTGCGCAGGTGCCGTCCGACATCCAGGGCCAGCGGCGCCAGCGGCTGCCGGCGCGCGAAGGCCAGCATCTGCGAGGCCAGCTGGGCGCCGCGGCGCACGCCTTCCGAGGCTGCTTCCAGGCGCTTCACCGTCCGCTCGTCGGCGCGGTGCGCCACCCGCAGCAGCTGCAGGTGTCCGTTGATCAGCTGGAGCACATTGTTGAAATCGTGTGCCACGCCGCTCGTCAGCTGGCCGATCGCTTCCATTTTTTCGGCTTCGTGCAGCGAGGCCTGTGTCCGGGCCAGTTCGTGCGTGCGTGCGAAGAGCTCGGCCTGGCTCGCGCGCAGCGCCTCCAGCGCCCGGTCGCGTTCCCGGGTCGCGCGGTAGGCTTGCGAGTGCGCCAGCAGGCGCGCCGTGAGTTCGACACTGTCCGGCCACTTCACCAGGTAATCGATCGCTCCCGCCTCGAAACCGCTCGCCTTCACGCGCGGACTGGTGTTCGACGACAGCATGATGATCGGCACCTCGGCCACGCGCGGATCCTGCTTGAGGGTGCGGATCACTTCCAGCCCGTCGATCAGCGGCATGTGCAGGTCGACCATCATCACGGTCGGCGCGAACGCCAGCGCCGTCTCGAGCGCTCGCGACGGATCCTGCTGGTATTCGAGCACGATGCCGGGTTCCTCCGCCAGCATGCCGCCGACGAGGTCCGCATTGATCAGGTGGTCGTCGATCAGCAGGACCCGGGTGTCGATCGTTTTGGTGAGCATCTTGTCCTGGACCGGTCTTATTGAAGAGTTTCGCCCGCTTCGAGCATCGCCTGCGCGATGCTTTGTTCGAGCTGCAGCAGATCGTAGGGCTTGGGCAGCACGATGATGCCGTTGTCGGGCGCAACGCGCACGTTGTTCCCCTCGCCCGAGGTAAGGATCACGCGCAGCATGGGGCGCATCGCGATTGCCCGCGCCGCCAGCTCGAGGCCGGACAGGCGCGGGAGGTTGAGGTCGGTGAAGAGAATGTCGACCTCATGTTCGTTCAGCAGCATGAGCGCATGTTCGGCCGAGCCGCTGCCGCTGGCCGCATGGCCGAGCGCCGCGAGCAGCTCACAGGCCAGTTCGCGCGTGTCCGGATCGTCTTCGACCACCAGGATGCGCTGCGTGTCGTCCTGCGCGGACGGGATCGTGCGCACGATGTCGTCCGCGACCGCCGGCGCCGCCATGGGCACCGACAGCGTGCTCGCACCCAGCTGGCCGCGGATCGTCCGCGCCAGTTGCTCGCGGCTGAAGGGTTTCGGCAGCAGTTCGATCGCTTCGTCGAAGGAGGTCTCGGGCAACTGGCCCGAGGTCAGCAGGATGCGCGTGCGCGGCGCGACGTGCCGGCACTGCGCCACCAGCGACGCGCAGTCGACGGCGCCCGGCATCGACAGGTCGGAGAACAGCAGGTCGACCGGCATCCCGGACTGGAGCACGGCGAGCGCCTGCTGTCCGCTCTCGGCGCCGAGCACCCGGTAGCCCAGGCCGGCGAGCAGCTCGGTGGTGGTGGCCACGACCGCCTCGTCGTCATCGACCACCAGGATGGTCTCGTTGCCGCCGGGCACGCTGGCCTCGCTCACAGCCTGCACGTGCAGCGCCTCGCCGTCGGCGCGCGGCAGCAGGATCGTGATCGTCGTCCCATCGCCCGGGCTGCTGTCGATGCGGATCTCGCCGCCGCTCTGGTTCACGAAGCCGTACACCATGCTCATGCCCAGGCCGGTGCCTTCGCCGGGCGCCTTGGTCGTATAGAACGGATCGAAGATCTTGGCCAGGACTTCCGGCGTCATGCCGCAGCCCTTGTCCGTAATCGACAGCGACACCTGGCCTGCAGATGCCTCGCCGTTGCTGACGCTGATCGTCAGGCGCCCGCTGCCGCCCATCGCGTCGCGCGCGTTGATCGCCATGTTCAGGATGGCGTTCTCGAGCTGGTTGCGGTCCACCCTGGCATGCCAGAGTCCCGGCGCGCGGCGCAGGTCCAGCACGATCCGGTCGCCCAGAGCGCGCAGCAGCAGCGACTCCATGTCGGCCAGCAGGCGTCCGAGGTCGGTGGTCACCGGCTGCAGCGGCTGGCGGCGCGCAAATGCGAGCAGCTGCGAGGACAGCTTCGAACCGCGTTCGACGGCCGCAACCGCGCTCGCCACGCGCGCACCGAGCACGCTGCCGATCCCGTCCAGTTCCATCAGCTGCAGGTTGCTGGAGATGATCTGCAGGACGTTGTTGAAATCGTGGGCCACGCCGCTCGCCAGCTGGCCGACCGCTTCCATCTTGTGGGCCTGGCGCAGCGCATCCTCGGCCTTGGCGCGCTCGGCTTCTTCCAGCACGACCTTGCGCTCCAGCGAGTGGTTCAGTTCGCGCAGCGCCGCCTCGGCCTGCCGCAGGTTCTCCTCGGTGCGTTTGCGCTCGGTGATGTCGAGGGCCACGCCGAGGTAGCGGCGCTCGCCGGCGATCGTGCTCGGCACGGCTTCGCCGCGGCGCGCGATCCAGCGCCGTTCGCCGTTGTCGACGCGGGTGATCAGGAATTCCGAGTAGCGCAGCGGATTCGATTCGCTGCCGATGCGGTTCGGTCCGGCCAGGTGCAGGAAGGACGGGTCGACGCGGCTGAGCAGCAGGTCGGCAGTGACCTCGATATCGGGGGCGAAGCCCCAGATGCGACGGTAGGCATCCGACACCACCAGCTTGCCGGTGCTCGGGTACCACTCGAAGGTGCCGATGCCGCCGGCTTCCTGGGCGACACGCAGCCGCTCCTCCGTCAGCGCGTGCTCGGTAACGTCGACGCCTTCGACGAAGATGCCGTGGATACGGCCGTCCGCATCCTTCAGCGGCTGGTAGACGAAGTCGAGGATGCGGCGCTCCATGTCCTGGCCGTTGCCGCGGTCCAGTTGGACCTCGAGCTTGCGGCCATGGTAGGGCTCACCGCTCGTGTAGACACCGTCGAGTAGCTGGTAGATGCCCTGTCCATCGAGCTCCGGCAGGGCGAGCCGCACCGGTTTGCCGAGGATCGGGCGATGCTGGACCAGTTTCAGGTAGGCGTCGTTGGCAAGCGCGAACACGTGTTCCGGACCGGTGAGCACCGCCATGAAGCTCGGCGCCTGGCGGAACAGGGTGTTGAGGAAGTCCATGTCGCTGGACAGGCGCCGGTTGGCCTGTTCGAGCGTGATGCGCAGGGCGTCCAGGTCGCTGTTGACCTGCTCGAGATGGCTTTCGTGGCGTTCCCGCTGCTGTGCGCTGTGTACCCGCTCGGTCGTCTCCAGCACGGTTGCCAGTACCCCGCGCACGACGCCGTGTTCATCGACCGCCGGACCGTAATAGAGATCGAACCAGATCTCCTCCGGCACGCCATGACGGTCGAGGACGAAGCGGGCGTCGCGAAAGACCCTTTCTTCGCCGGCGAAGCAGGCATCGAGGACTTCCTCGTTGAAGTCGCGGGCATCCGGCCAGGCGTCCAGCACCGAGGTGCCGAGGACCTGCGGATGCTTGCTGCCGCACACCCGCGCGTAGCCGTCGTTGTAGATCAGGGTGCGGTCGTCGCCCCAGATCAGGGCCATGCCGGCCGGGGAGCGCAGGACGACGTCGGTCAGCGTGCGCAGGGCAGCTGGCCAGCTGTCGAGGGGGCCGAGCGTTGTCGTGCTCCAGTCCCGGGATCTAATCAGCTCGGCCGCTTCGGAACGCGAAGCGGGCCAAACGATCTTGCTCATACTGCCTCATCTGGTCGAAGGCGAAGCTCGCCAGGGCCGCGTTGCGGACAACGTGTCCGGAACAGCGTGACAGTGTAACACTGGAAACTGAGCGGTCAGTGGCTTTTGTCTGTATGCCAATGCATGCTCAGGCAGCCTGGGCGCCGCCGTTCAGGCGCAGTTCCAGCTTGTTCCAGAAGCGGTCATGGATCGGAAGCAGCAGGACGTTGCAGACCGGTTCGAGTACTGCGGCCATGCCACCGAAGGCAAGCGAGCCGGTGGCAACATACATCACTGCGAAGGCCACGCCCATGTGGAGGGAGGTCTGGCTCAGTTTCTCGGCAACGATGCGCAGGTAGCGTTCGCGTTCGTGAAGGGCGCGGGCACGGACGGCGGCCCATGCCTTCTCGTGCAAGGGGAGCAGCAACACGTTGATGAGCGGTTCGATGACGATCGCCAGTCCACCGAAGACGACCGAGCCCGTCACGGCGTATGCGATGGCGAACGCGATCGCCATGTGGGTGATGACCTGACTGGTTTTCTTGGCGGCGATGACCATGCTTGCTCTTCCTCTGCTTCGTTAACACTGCTGTACGCCAAATGATATCGATTCTCATTCATAGCTAAAAGAAAATTTAATCAAATAAATTGATAGTCGCAGCCTATTGGCCGACGCCGCTTGGGCGGAATCGGTACTGTGGTTTGTTCACATACGAGCTACTTGCGCTGCATACGGGAGTTTTGCTATAGTCTCGTTTCTTCGACGCACATCGCCGCTTTCAAAGCATCGACAGCTAAAGAGAAAAAGAGGGGCTTGAGGATAAACGCAGAACACCGCATAATCTCGC
>NZ_DKJX01000063.1:0-14901 GCF_002454935.1 Massilia sp. UBA6681 | reverse complement strand
TGCGTAACATCGCGGAGGTGACCACCGTCTTGCCGAACACGACCCTGTCCAAAAAGATTACCGTGGACGTGAAGGGCGAGATTCTCGAGCTGAAGAACACCATCAACGTCATGGTGGACCAGCTGTCCTCGTTCGCATCCGAGGTGACGCGCGTCGCACGAGAAGTGGGTACCGAGGGCAAGCTCGGCGGCCAGGCGGTCGTGAAGGGCGTCGCCGGCACCTGGAAGGACTTGACCGACTCGGTGAACTCGATGGCGGGCAACCTGACCGGCCAGGTGCGTAACATCGCGGACGTGACCACCGCGGTGGCGAACGGCGACTTGTCCAAGAAGATCACGGTGGACGTGAAGGGCGAGATTCTCGAGCTGAAGAACACCATCAACGTGATGGTCGACCAGCTGAACTCCTTCGCATCCGAGGTGACCCGCGTGGCGCGGGAAGTGGGTACCGAAGGCCGCCTGGGCGGCCAGGCGAACGTGCCGGGCGTTGCAGGCACCTGGAAGGACTTGACCGACGGCGTGAACTCGATGGCGGGTAACCTGACCGGCCAGGTGCGTAACATCGCGGAGGTGACCACCGCGGTGGCGAACGGCGACCTGTCCAAGAAGATTACCGTGGACGTGAAGGGCGAGATTCTCGAGCTGAAGAACACCATTAACGTCATGGTGGACCAGCTGTCCTCGTTCGCATCCGAAGTGACCCGCGTGGCGCGTGAGGTGGGTACCGAAGGTAAACTCGGCGGCCAGGCCTACGTGCCGGGCGTCGGCGGCACCTGGAAAGACCTGACCGACAATGTGAACTTCATGGCCTCGAACCTGACCGGCCAGGTGCGTAACATCGCGGCGGTGACGACCGCGGTGGCGCGCGGCGACCTGTCCAAGAAGATTACCGTGGACGTGAAGGGCGAGATCCTCGAACTGAAAGACACCATCAACGTCATGGTGGACCAGCTGTCCTCGTTCGCATCCGAGGTGACGCGCGTCGCCCGTGAGGTGGGTACCGAGGGCAAGCTGGGCGGCCAGGCGAACGTGTCCGGTGTGGCAGGTACCTGGAAGGACTTGACCGAGAACGTCAACCAGCTGGCGGCGAACCTGACCAACCAGATGCGCGCGATCGGCGAGGTGGCGACCGCGGTGACCCGTGGCGACCTCTCGCGTTCCATCCAGGTGGAAGCGCGCGGCGAGGTGTCCTACCTGAAGGACAACATCAACGAGATGATCCGCAACCTGAAGGAGACCACCCAGAAGAACGCGCAGCAGGACTGGCTGAAGACCAACCTGGCGCGCTTCACCCGCCTGCTGCAGGGCCAGCGCGACCTGCAGGCCGTGACCAAGCTGATCCTGTCGGAACTGGCGCCGCTGGTCTCGGCCCACCACGGCGTGTTCTACATGATGGATTCGCAGGAGACCGACGCACGCCTGCGCATGATCGCCTCCTACGGCTACCGTTCCAGCCGCAAGCTGCCGACCTCCTTCCTGCCGGGCGAAGGCCTGGTGGGCCAGTGCGCGCTTGAGAAGACCCGCATCTGGCTGACCGACGTGCCGCGCGACTACATCGTGGTGTCCTCGGGCCTGGGCTCGGCGCCGCCGAACAACATCGTGGTGCTGCCGATCCTGTTCGAACAGCAGGTCAAGGCCGTCATCGAGATCGCCTCGCTCGACCGCTTCACCGAAACCCACCTGTCCTTCCTCGACCAGCTGATGGAATCGATCGGCGTGGTCCTGAACACGATCGAGGCGAACAGCCGTACCGAGTCGCTGCTGACCCAGTCGCAGTCCCTCGCCCAGGAACTGCAGCAGACCAACCAGGAGCTGGCGGAGAAGGCGCGCCTGCTGTCCGAGCAGAACATCGAGGTGGAACGCAAGAACCGCGAGGTGGAACAGGCGAAACTGGCGCTGGAAGAAAAAGCGACCCAGCTGGCCCTGTCCTCCAAGTACAAGTCCGAGTTCCTGGCCAACATGTCGCACGAACTGCGTACGCCCTTGAACTCGCTCCTGATCCTGGCGCAGCAGCTCTCGGATAACCCGGAAGGCAACCTGTCGTCGCGCCAGGTGGAATTCGCGAAGACCATCCACGGCTCCGGTTCCGACCTCTTGACCCTGATTAACGACATTCTCGACCTGTCGAAGATCGAATCCGGTACCGTCACGCTGGACGTGTCGGAATACCGCTTCTCGAACCTGCGCAACTACGTGGACCGCACCTTCCGCCACATGGCGGAAGCCAAGCACCTCGGCTTCCAGGTCGATCTGGCGGACAACCTGCCGACCGCGGTGATGACCGACACCACGCGCCTGCAGCAGGTCCTGAAGAACCTGCTGTCGAACGCGTTCAAGTTCACCAGCCACGGCCAGGTCGAACTGACCATCTCGCTGGTGAACAGCGGCTGGACCCACGACCACCCGAACCTGGTGCACGCCGACGCGGTGCTGGCCTTCTCGGTGCGCGACACCGGCGTCGGCATCCCGTCCGACAAGCTGCAGCTGATCTTCGAGGCATTCCAGCAGGCCGACGGCTCGACCGCGCGTAAATATGGCGGCACCGGCCTGGGCCTGTCGATCTCGCGCGAACTGGCGCGCCTGCTGGGCGGCGAGATCCGCGTCGAGTCGACCGTCAACGTCGGTTCGACCTTCACCCTGTACCTGCCGTACAACCGCGCCGGCTTCATCAACTACGAACAGACGCGCCAGCCGCAGCCGGCCCGCCTGGCCCCGCCGCCGGCCCCGGCGACCACCGTGTCCTACCAGCCGACCGTGGAAGCAAGCAGCGAGGTCGCGACCGCCGAGACGGTGGAAGCCGGCTCGCTGGTCGAATACTCCTCGGTGCTGGACGACCGCGGCCTGGTGACCCCGGGCGACCCGTCGGTGCTGATCGTGGAAGACGACGAGCGCTTCGCCAAGGTGCTGCTCGACTTCGCCCGCGAGAAGAACTTCAAGGGCATCGTCACCCAGCGCGGCGATTCGGCGCTGTCGCTGGCGCGCGACTACCTGCCGTCGGCGATCCTGCTCGACATCGACCTGCCGGACATCGACGGCTTCACGGTGCTCGACCGCCTCAAGCGCGACCCGAACACCCGCCACATCCCGGTGCACGTGATGTCCTCGCTGCGCGAGCGCGAGCGCGCGCTGCGCCAGGGCGCGATCTCGTACATCAACAAGCCGGTGGGCCGCGAGGCGCTGCAGGAAGAGTTCAAGCGCATCCAGAAGTTCCTGATGGGCGGCAAGCGCTCGCTGCTGGTGGTGGAGGACGACATGGCCCAGCGCGAGTCGATCGTGGCCCTGATCGGCAACGCCGACATCCACATGGTGACCGTGGACACCGGCGCCGCCGCGATGGAAGCCCTGGAAAGCGCGCGCTTCGACTGCATGGTGCTGGACCTGACCCTGCCGGACGTCTCGGGCTTCGACCTGCTGGACCGCATCGGCGCCAACGAGCGCCTGCGCGACCTGCCGGTGGTGATCTATACCGCCAAGGAGCTGTCGCGCAAGGAGGTCACCAAGCTCAAGCGCTACGCCAAGACCATCGTCATGAAGGACGCCCGCTCGCCGGAACGCCTGCTGGACGAAACCGCCCTGTTCCTGCACCGTTCGCAGGCCAGCCTGCCGGAGCAGCAGCGCCGCATCCTGGAAGAGATCCACGCGGCGGACGGCGGCCTGGCCGGCCGCAAGGTGCTGATCGTCGACGACGACCTGCGTAACATCTTCGCGCTGTCCACCCTGCTTGAGCGCCAGCAGATGCAGGTGCTGTTCGCCGAGAACGGCCGCGACGGCATCGAGGTGCTGGAGAAGGACCCGACCATCGAGATCGTCCTGATGGACATCATGATGCCGGAGATGGACGGCTACGACACGATGCGGGCGATCCGCCGCATCCCGAAGTTCCGTTCGCTGCCGATCATTACCCTGACCGCGAAAGCGATGAAGGGTGACCGCGACAAGTGCATCGCCGCCGGCGCCTCGGACTACATCACCAAGCCGGTCGATGTGGCCCAGCTGCTGTCGATGATGCGTGTCTGGCTCCACTAAGGCCGCGGCGATGGGTGAATTGAGTGCCTGGTCCGGGTTCGCCGCCGCCCAGGCAACGGAGGAACTCGAGATCGAACTGCTGCTGGAAGCCGTCTACCAGCGCTTCGGCGTCGATTTCCGCGGCTATGCGCGGCCCAGGCTGCGCGACAAGCTGTTCGCGCTGCTGCGCGCGCGCAAGCTGGCGACCATCTCCAGCCTGCAGGAGCGGGTGCTGCACGAAGCCGGTGTCGCGCACGACCTCGTGCGCACGCTGGCGGTGCCGCAGGCGGAGCTGTTCGACCTGCCCGAGGACACGCGGCGCCTGCGTACCGCGCTGGGCGACAGCCTGCGTCCGACCGCCCTGCCCAAGGTCTGGCTGGCCGAGCCGGCCGGCGTGGCCGAGGCCTGGACGCTGGCGATCCTGCTGGCCGAGGAAAAGCTGTACGGCCGCACCGAGGTGTTCGCCACCGTCGCCAGCGACGAGCTGCTGTTCGACGTGCGCAACGCCTCGCTGCCGGTGTCCCAGCTGGCGCAGTCGCAGGCGCAGTACCAGGCCAGCGGGGGCGTCGGGCGCCTGAGCGACTACTTCGAGATCGCAAACGGCGAAGCGCGCCTGCTGCCGCGCCTGCGCGAACGCATCACCTGGGCGCAGTACAGCCTGGTGACGGACGCCTCGTTCAACGAGTTCCACGGCATCATCTGCCGCCGCGCCATGCCCGATTTCGGGCCGCTGCTGCGCCAGCGCGTGCTGCGCCTGTTCCGCGACAGCCTGTCGCTGTTCGGGGTGCTGGGGCTGGACCGCGAACTCGCGCCCACCGACGCCGGTGCGGCGGACTACCAGCTTTTGTTCGAGGACGGGGGCTGGTACAAGCGGATGCGGTAATCGATTTGGGGCCGTGGCCGGCACCGCCGGCCACGCGCCTGTCCCCGCTATCCTTTGTATTCCGCTGCAATCCGGTCGCGCCACGCCTGCAGGTGCGCCATCCCCTCCTGCCCCGGCCTGAACCTCAGCAAACCACGTGCGAATTCGATCGCACAGAAGGCCGTGATATCGGCAATCGTGAACCGTTCCCCGGCCACGTAGGGCTGCCTGCCCAGCTCCCCGTCCAGCCAGCGCGCCGTTGCGCGCATCTTTTGTCCTTGCGCCGCGCCGAAGTCCGGAAACTGCGGCTGCTCCAGGCTTGCCAGCCCCGGATGCGTATGGCGCACGCACAGCGCCGTTTCCAGCATCAGGTGCAGCTCCATGCGGCGGTCGGCCATCTCGATGAAGGCGCGCTCGGTGCTGTCCACCCCCATCAGGTTCGGTTCCGGATAAAGGCCTTCGAGGTAGGTGCAGATGGCGCGCGTCTCGCTGAGCGCGCGGCCATCGTCGAGCACCAGCACGGGAACGCGCGCCAGCGGATTCAGAGCGGTGAATTCAGGCCTGCGATGGCCGCCGGCATTCAGGTCGACGTCGACCAGTTCGATGCCTTCGATTCCTTTGGCCGCCATGAACATGCTGACACGCCGCGGATTGGGGGCGCGGGGACTGACGTAGAGACGCATGGGCTTTTCCATCCTTGAACAGGGATGGCCATGATAGCGCGAACCGGCAGGAGTTCAGGCCGGTTCGACCAGCGGGGTCGTCCCTTCGCTGGCCCGCGCTGCACCCATCCAGGCCTCGACGTTGTTCGCACAGCCAGGGGACAGGTGCAGCCCGAGCTTGCTGCGGCGCCACAGCACGTCCTCGGCGCAGCCGGCCCACTCGTGCCGCATCAGGTAGCGCAACTCGGCGGCATGGAGGCCGGGGGCCACCTCCTCGCCCAGGTCGTCGATGCCGGCGGCGCCGGCCAGCAGGATTTCGGCACGGGTACCGTAGGCACGCGCCCAGCGCCGCGCCAGGCCGGCAGGCAGCCAGGGATGGCGGCGTTCGAGCGCGGCCACCCAGGCGTCGAATTCGAGCACGGCGCGGCTGTTTGGCACGCTGCCGAACAGGTCTCCACCGGGCAGCACGGCCTGCGCCGTCCACCCCAGCCGGGTGTGACCGAATGCGCCGGAGATCCAGTCCGCCGCTTCCTCGGCCAGCTTGCGAAAGGTGGTGATCTTGCCGCCGAAGACAGACAGCAGAGGCGCGCCCGCCGTATCGCGCCCTAGCAGGTAGTCGCGCGTGGCCGCGCTGGCGCTGGCGGCGTCGTCTTCGAGCAGCGGGCGTACGCCCGAGTAGGACCAGACCACGTCCGCGGGCCCGACCTGGCGCCGGAAATAGCGGTTGGCGAGCTCGCACAGGTAGGCGGTCTCGGTGCCGGCGATCGCCACCCCGTCCGGGTCGCCCTGGAATTCGACGTCGGTGGTGCCGATGAGGGTGAAGGCGCCTTCATAGGGCATCGCGAACACGATGCGCCCGTCGGGGTGCTGGAAAATATAGGCATATTGGTGCTCGAACAGGCGCGGCACCACGATGTGGCTGCCCTTGACCAGGCGCAGGCGGCGCGCCGGAGCGCTGCCGGTGGCGATCTGGGCCACCCGCGCGGCCCAGGGCCCGGCCGCGTTGACCAGGCAGTGCGCCTTCACCCTCAGCCTGCGCTCACCCTGCACCAGCGTTGCCGTCCAGTACTGCGGATGGCGCTCGAAGGCCGTGCAGCGCGTGTGCGTCAGCACGGTGGCGCCACGCTCGTGCGCATCGAGCGCATTCAGCACCACCAGCCGGGCATCGTCGACCCAGCCGTCCGAGTACTCGAAGCCGCGCGTAAAGCTGGGCTTGAGCGCGTCGCCGGCGCGGTGCGCTCCCAGCTCGACCGCTTTTGAAGCGGGCAGGAAGCTGCGCGGCGCCAGGCGGTCATACAGGAACAGGCCGGCGCGGATCAGCCAGGCCGGCCGCTGCGTGGCGTCGTGCGGCATCACGAAGCGCAGCGGATGCATGATGTGCGGTGCGCTGCACAGCAGGGTTTCGCGTTCACGCAGCGCCTTGCGCACCAGGCCGAACTCGCGGTGCTCGAGGTAGCGCAGGCCGCCGTGGATCAGCTTGCTCGAAGCGGAAGACGTGTGGGACCCGAGGTCGTCCTTGTCGCACAGGAGCACCTTCAGGCCGCGCCCGGCAAGGTCTCGCGCAATTCCCGCGCCATTGATGCCGCCGCCCACGACCAGCACGTCGCATTCCAGCTGGGTGTCCTCGTTCATGTCGCCTCCCGTCTGCGGGCCGGGCCCGCCTAGCCGGTCCAGTGTAGGCACTCGGCAGTGGAGCATCTTTGCTTGTATCAATTATGCGGAGAATGGGCCCGCCGGTGTGTAAAATCGGCGCATGCACAACTCATCCAGCGCCGACGTGCGTGCCTGGGTCCGCATGCCTTCCGGCAAGCGCCTGGACCTGCTCAACCCGACTCCCTTCGACTGGGACGACGCCGACCTGGCGCTGGGCCTGGCGCGCACCTACCGCTGGGGCGGTCACTCGGCCTGGCCGCTGCCCCTGTCCGTGGCCCAGCACTCGCTGACCGTGATGCTGCTGCGCCGCGCCATCGCTCCCCCGCCCACGCCCCTGCAGGAACTGCGCGAGCTGCTGCACGACGCAGAGGAAGGCCTGCTCGGCTTCGATGCAATCTCGGTGATCAAGCCTTTCCTGGGCGAGGGCTTCCGTGCCCTGACCAGGCGCCTGGAGCAGATGGTCTTCCTGCGCTACGGCCTGCCGGCCTGGACCGAGAAGGAGCACAGGCTGCACAAGCAGGCCGACCGGCTCGCGGCGGCAAGCGAAGCCGTGCACGTGACCGGCTGGACGCCGGACGAAGTCAAGCGCACGCTGAAGATCCGCGCCGACGTGCTGGACCAGGACCCGCTGGTGCCCTATTTCGGCGGCACGCCCTGGGAACCATGGTCCCCCGGCCTTGCTGCGGAACGCTTCCTGGCCGAGCTGGACCGCCTGAAGCAGGCCAGCGCCAATGCGCCTGCCTGATCCCGCAACACGGGCTTTCTACACCAGCTTGCAAAGCTGGGGCTGCAACTCGGCGTCGAATCTTGAGGACACTCAAGCTTCGCACGTAAGCGATTGATTTTATGGGAAGTTCTTCAATATCCACAAGAACTGTGGATAAAGATGTGGAAAAGCACTACTTGACAAGCTGAAAGTCCAGTAATGATGCGGGTTTCAACAAATTGCCCGTTCCGCAGGCAAATTGAAAAACTCTAAAAATCAATGACTTGCACGCGCCCCACTTTCGTGCAGTGCGGGGGGCTGGGGCATATTCCTACAAAATCGCCGCACGGGGGATAAGTCCTCAACGTGTGCCGATCTTCGCTTATTTCCACGCGTTCCGAGCGCGCTCCCGCACCAGCATGCGCACGCTCTCCGGTACCGGCTTGCGCAGCTGCTGCGTGTCCGCGCTGAGCCAGGTCGTCTCCTCGAAATGCTTCAGCATCGCCGGGGTGATGAAGCGCGAGCGGGCCGCGTAGACGTGGCGGTCGCCCATCTGGGCCTGCTGCTTGATGAAGAAGCGGTTCGGCAGCACCAGGTGCAGGTGTTCGCGGGCGCGCGTCATGGCCACATAGAGCAGGCGTCGCTCTTCTTCGATGTCGTCGTTGTTCCCGGTACTCATGTCCGACGGAATGCAGCCGTCCACCACGTTCAATACCGTCACCGATTTCCACTCCTGTCCCTTGGCGGAATGGATGGTCGACAGGATCAGGTAGTCTTCGTCGAGCAGCGGGCTGCCTGCGCGGTCGCTGGTGGCTTCCGGCGGGTCGAGCGTGATCTCGGCCAGGAAGCTCTCGCGCGTCGCGTGCCCGCCGGCCAGCGCGCTGAGCTGCTCGACGTCGGCGGCGCGCACCTGCGCGTCGTCGTACATGCGTTCCAGGTGCGGCAAGTACCATTGCTTGACCAGCTCGATGTCGGCCGGCCAGCGCAGTCCCGGCGTGCGCAGGCGCCGGTACAGTGCGCTGAAGGCGGCCCAGTCCTCGAGACTCTTGCCCGGCGCGGCGAAGGCTTCCACCGCCGCCAGCGGGTCGGCGGCCTCGCCCACCGCATCCAGCAGGCGGGTGGCGGTCGCCGGGCCGATCCCCGGGATCAGTTGGGCCACACGAAAACCCGCCATGCGCCCGTTCGGGTTCTGGGCGAAGCGCAGCACCGCCAGCACGTCCTTGATGTGGGCCGCTTCCAGGAACTTCAGGCCGCCGAACTTCACGAAGGGGATGTTGCGACGCATCAGCTCCAGCTCCAGCGCGGCGCTGTGGCTGGCCGCGCGGAACAGCACCGCCTGCGATTTCAGGGCGATGCCGGCTTCGCGGTGTTCTAGGATGCGGCGGCAGGCCCAGCGCGCCTGTTCGGCCTCGTCCGGGATCAGGACCAGTTGCGGCTTGAGGCTGGAGACCTTGTCGGTCCACAGCGTCTTGGCGTGGCGTTCGCGGGCGGCGGCGATGACGGCGTTGGAAGCGTCCAGGATCGGCTGGGTCGAGCGGTAGTTGCGTTCCAGCGTGATGACCTGGGCCGGCTGCGAAAACTGCTTCGGGAAGTCGAGGATGTTGCGCACGGTGGCGCCGCGGAAGGCATAGATCGACTGGGCATCGTCGCCGACCACCATCACGCCCTCGCCGCCGGGCTTCATGCCGGTGATGATCGCCGCCTGCAGGCGGTTGGTGTCTTGGTACTCGTCGACCAGCACGTGGTCGAACCGGGCGCCCAGCTCCGGGCCCAGCTCCGGGTCGCTCGCCATCTCGGACCAGAACAGCAGCAGGTCGTCGTAATCCAGCACGTTCTGCTCCTGCTTGGCGTCGACGTAGGCGCCGAACAGGGTTTTCAGCTGCCCTTCCCACTCGCTGCACCAGGGGAAGGTGGACTGCAGCACCGCCTCCAATGGCTCGCGGCTGTTGACCACCCGCGAATAGATCGACAGGCAGGTGCCCTTCAGCGGAAAGCGCTTTTCCGTATGCGACAGGCCGATTTCGTGGCGCACCAGTCCCATCAGGTCTTCCGAGTCGCCGCGGTCGTGGATGGTGAAGGATTCGTCCAGGCCGATGCGGCCGGCGTACTCGCGCAGCAGGCGGGCGCCGATCGCATGGAAGGTGCCGGCCCAGGGCAGGCTCAGCTGGGCCGCGTTGGCGCTGCCACCCTTGCCGAGCAGGCGCTGCAGCACGCCGCTGGCGCGCTGGCTCATCTCACCCGCCGCACGCCGCGAAAACGTCAGCAGCAGGATGCGCTGGGGATCGGCACCCAGCTGGATCAGGCGCGCGACGCGGTGCGCCAGCGTATTGGTCTTGCCCGAACCCGCCCCGGCCACCACCAGCAGCGGCCGCACGCTGGCGGCGCCGATGTCGTGCTCGACCGCGGCGCGCTGTTCGGCATTCAGGCCGGCGAAGGGATCATCTGGGGCGGACTGCTGGAGTACGGCGGACATGGGGGTACACAAGGAAATGGCGGCGGCAAATGCCATACTGTACATTTATCCAGTTCTCTTCCGCAAGCCTCAAGAAATGAAGAGTCAAGCCCGCGCACGATTGAATCCACATTTTGCCCGGCGTCAGGTCATGGATTACATGCAGAAGACATGCTAAGTAGTTAATAATTAAAAAGTTTTCCTGATATCCACAAAGTCTGTGAATAACTATGTGGAAAAGCGGGGGCTTGACACGCCGAATGCGGCCATCCGTGCGGCTTTCAACAATTTGCCTATTGGGAAGGCAATCGCGATAGCCCCACAAATCAAGGGTTTACGCGCAGCTGTCGCGCAAGGGGAACGGACGCGCACAAAATTATTTTACGGCAATTTTTGTGTATAAGCCCGGCTCGCCTCAGCGTCCAGCGCTGCGCCGTCTCCCGCCTGCGCCGCCTACAATGGCCGCGTGACCAACCACTGTGAGGACGCCATGAGCATGCAACCCGATCCCGACCTGAATCCCGGCGACGAAGCGGAACCCGGTACGCCCGGCGCCGGAGAAGACGTCTGCGAAGCCTGCGCCGGCACCGGCAAGCTGTCCGATGGCCGGCCCTGCTCCAACTGCGGCGGCAGCGGCAAGGTCATGCGGGGTATCGGCGGCGGCTGAGCGCCTGCACCGCGTGGACAGGCGGGCGCCGGCCCGGCGATAATCCGGGGATGCGCGTTCCGCCTCCCGCCGCCCCCGATCCGGACCGTCCCCGGCCCACCTCGCTGGCCGACCTGTTCGTCTCCTTCACCGTCCTTGCCCTGCAAGGCTTCGGCGGGGTGCTGGCGGTCGTCCAGCGTGAGATCGTCGAGCGCAAGCGCTGGCTGACGCAGGAAGAATTCATCGAGGACTGGGCCGTGGCGCAGATCATGCCCGGGCCCAACGTGCTCAACCTGTCGATCATGATCGGGGCGCGCTGGTTCGGGCTGCCCGGCGCCGCGGCCGCGGTCGCCGGCCTGCTGGCCTTGCCGCTCTTGCTGGTGCTGGTGCTGGCGGCCTTTCACGCGCAGTATGCGGACCATCCCGCGGTGGCCGGCGCGCTGCGCGGCATGGCGGCCGTGTCCGCCGGCCTGATCGCCGCCACCGGCCTGAAGCTGTCGAGCGCGCTGGCCAGGAACCCGATCCCGCTTCCCTGCTCGGTCGGGATCGCTGCGGCCGCCTTCGCCTTGCTGGCCTGGCTGCGTGCGCCGCTGGTCTGGGTGCTGCCCACCCTGGGTGCGCTCGGCTGCGTGCTGGCCTGGCGCAGGCTGCGATGACGGCAGCTCCACTCGTTCTGGGATGGCACGACTGGCTCAGCCTGTTCGTCCATTTCCTGATGCTGTCGCTGATGCAGTTCGGCGGCGCGATCTCGGTCAGCGCCGACATGCAGCGCTTCCTGGTCGAAGACAAGGGCTGGCTGGCCCAATCGCAGTTCAGCGATGCGATCGCGCTGGCGCAGGCGGCCCCGGGTCCCAACGTGCTGTTCGTCGCGCTGATGGGCTGGCACCTGGGCATGAACACCGGCAGCCTCGGCGTCGCCCTGGGCGGCGTGGCGCTGACCATGGCCGGCATCCTGCTGCCCTCCTCCATCCTCAACTACCACATCGCGCAGTGGGGACACCGCAACCGCGAGTTGCGCGCGGTGCGCGCCTTTCGCTTGGGGCTGGCACCGATCGTGATCGGCATGCTGCTGGCCACCAGCTGGCTGCTCGCCGGCGCCGGGTCTGGCAAGAGCAGCTGGCCGGCCTGGCTGCTGGCCCTGCTATCCTGCCTGCTCATCTGGCGTACCCGCCTGCACCTGCTGTGGATGCTGGGCGCCGGCGCCCTGCTCGGCGCGCTCGGACTCGTCTGACTGGCAAGCCGGGACGCCACAGGGCATACTTGCGCAATTAGCCACTCATCCAGCGAACCCATGCTCGAACTTCTCAGCGAACATGCCTGCTTCGGCGGCGTCCAGCGCTTCTACCGCTTCGATTCGACCGCCATCGGCCTGCCGATGCGCTTTTCCGTCTACCTGCCGCCCGGCGCCGAAGGCAAGCGCCTGCCTGTCCTGTTCTACCTCGCCGGCCTGACCTGCACCGAAGAGACTTTCATGATCAAGGCCGGCGCCCAGCGCGTGGCGGCGCAGGAAGGCCTGATCCTGGTCACGCCCGATACCAGCCCGCGCGGCGCCGGCGTGCCCGGCGAGACCGACAGCTGGGACTTCGGGGCGGGCGCCGGCTTCTATGTCGACGCCACCGAGGCGCCATGGTCGCAGCACTACCGCATGTACAGCCACATCCTGGAACTGCGCGAGCAGGTAGTAGCCCAGCTGCCGGCCGACCCGGCCCGGGTGGGCATCTTCGGGCACTCGATGGGGGGGCATGGCGCGCTCATGATGGCGCTGCGCAATCCAGGCCTGTTCCGTTCGGTGTCGGCCTTTGCGCCGATCGCCGCGCCGATGCGCTGCCCATGGGGCCAGAAGGCCTTCGGCGGCTACCTGGGCGCCGACCAGGCGAGCTGGCGCCAGTACGATGCGAGCGAACTGATGGCCGCGATGGATACGGCGCCTTTCCCGGGGGGGATCCTGATCGACCAGGGGCTGGCCGATAAATTCCTGGCCGAGCAGCTGTATCCGGAAGCCTTCGAGGAAGCTTGCGCGCGTGCGGGCCAGCCCTTGACCCTGCGCCGGCATGCCGGCTACGACCACGGTTATTACTTCATTTCGACGTTTGTGGAAGACCACCTGCGCTTCCACCGCAGGCTGCTTGGCTGAAAACCAGGCGGACACGCCTGTGCCCGCTTGAAAAGCTGCTGCCTCCATCCTATAAAGACATTGCCGGCACCCACCGGCACTCTCAGTCCTTATCCATGGAGGCCATCATGAATCTCATTAGACGAGGCAATAGCTCGCTCCCGGCCTACCGTCCGGGCGCCGTCGAGGACCAGTTCGGGCGCATGGTCGAGAGCATGTTCCAGGACTTCTTCGCCCCGCTCGCACAGGGTGGGCAATGGGCCGGCGAAGGCGCCGCGACGCCGCGGCTGGACGTCAGCGAAACCGAGAAGACCTACGAAATCCAGGCCGAACTCCCCGGCGTGAACAAGGAGGACGTCAAGGTCTCGGTCGACGGGCAGCGTGTCACCATCGAGGCGGAATGCCGCTCGGCAAACGAACGCCGCGAGGGTGAAACCGTGGTGTATGCTGAACGCACCGCACGCAGGTTCATGCGCAGCTTCGCCCTGCCCACCGAAGTCGACGACGGTTCGGCACAGGCAAAGCTGGAGAACGGCGTACTGCAGCTGAGCCTGCCCAAAAAGCAGGGCACTGAAGCACGCCGCCTGACCATCCAGTAATCGCCCGGCCACGCGTCAGGCAGAGTCCATGGTCCGCGTCCCGCGTTGCGGCGCCCTGCCGCGGCGCGGCGCGGCCGTTTTGCGTTCTACCATGGCTACGTTTCGTTCTATGCGCTTCACCATGCCGGAGACCGAAGGCTACAAGGACCGCACCCACGCCGGCCGACAACTGGCGCGCAGCTTGCGGCATCTCGCCGGCCAGGCCGACCCGATCGTGCTCGGCCTGCCGCGCGGCGGCGTGCCGGTGGCATTCGTGGTGGCCCAGGCCCTCGGCGCGGAGCTCGACGTCCTGCTGGTGCGCAAGCTGGGCATGCCCGGCAACGAGGAATACGCGATGGGCGCGATCGGCAGCGGCGGCGTGCGCGTGCTGCAGCCGGGCGTGCCCGGCCTGCTGGGCGTGACCCAGGAACAGGTGGATCAGATAGCCGCGCGCGAACTGGCCGAGCTCGAGCGGCGCGACCGCCTCTACCGGGGCGGACGCCCGCCGCCGCGGCTCGAAGGCCGCTGCGTGATCCTGGTCGACGACGGCATCGCGACCGGGGCCAGCATGCTGGCCGCGGTCCAGGTGGTGCGCAAGCACCGGGTCGCGCAACTGGTGGTGGCGGCGCCGGTGGGCGCGCCCGACACCCTCGAACGGCTCGCGCGCGAAGCCGACGAAGTCGTCTGCCCGCTTGCCCCGCCCCGCTTCCATGCGGTCGGCCAGTTCTACCGGTCGTTCGGGCAGACGGATGACGAAGAAGTACAGGACCTGCTGGCACAGGCATGGGCGGCGCCCGCCGCGCCGAATGGTGGGCAGCAGGGGAACAAGGACAACAGAAAGGAGCGGACATGAAACCAATTCCAACCGAGACGGCAACCGATGTGGGCAGCGTGGGTAAATGGCTGGGTGCGGCAGCGGCCGGAGCGCTGCTGATGTACCTGCTGGATCCCGAACGCGGCTCGGCGCGCCGTTCGCGCGCAGTGTCCGCGGTGCGCGCGGCCGGCGCCCGCACCGGGGCGACGGTCGCGCGAGCGATAGACGATGTAGGGCCGGGTGACGTAGCCGAGCGGCGCCGAGAACACGTGCACGAGCCGCGTGAACGGCCACAGGGCGAACAGGATGCACGCCACGAGCGTGTGCAGCTGGAAGCCGAGCGGCGCCGCCGCCATGAGGTCCGCGTCGGGGTGGAAGGTCAGGAACTGGCGGTACCAGATCGAGACGCCC
>NZ_DKJX01000033.1:0-11073 GCF_002454935.1 Massilia sp. UBA6681 | reverse complement strand
CGACCTTGTCGCCGACCTTGACCTTCAGTTCCTTGACAGTGCCGGCGTGGCTGGACGGGATCTCCATGCTCGCCTTGTCCGATTCGACCGTGATCAGGGACTGGTCGACCTTGATCTGGTCGCCCGGCTTGACCATCAGCTCGATGACTTCGACTTCCTTGAAGTCGCCGATGTCCGGCACAGTCACTTCGACGATACCGCCCGCTGCGGCAGGGGCGGCGGCAGGCGCCGGTGCGGCTTCGGCGGCCGGTGCGGCGGCGGCAGGCGCCGGCGCGGCAGCTTCAGCCGCAGGCGCGGCGCCGGCGCCGGCTTCTTCCAGCAGCAGCACCAGCGAACCTTCGGCGACCTTGTCGCCGACCTTGACTTTGATTTCCTTCACGACGCCGGCGTGGCTCGACGGGATTTCCATGCTGGCCTTGTCCGACTCGACGGTGACCAGCGACTGGTCGACCTTGATGGTGTCGCCCGGCTTGACCATCAGCTCGATGACTTCCACTTCCTTGAAGTCGCCGATATCGGGGACTTTGACTTCCACAATGCTCATAGTGTTAGCTCCAAATTATTCTTTGAGTTAGCGCCTGAACCGCCGCCCCGCATGCGCAAGGGCGGCGGCTTCGAGCATTTACTGGGTCACAGGATTCGGCTTGTTCTGGTCGATGCCGTACTTCTGGATCGCCTGGCTCACGACGGCGCGGTCGATCTTGCCTTCGTCGGCCAGGGCGCGCAGCGATGCCACGGTGATGTAGTAACGGTTCACCTCGAAGAACTCGCGCAGCTTGACGCGCGAGTCCGAGCGGCCGAAGCCGTCGGTGCCCAGCACCTTGTAGGTGCGGTCCTTCGGCATGAAGCCGCGGATCTGCTCGGCGAACAGGCGCATGTAGTCGGTGGTCGCGACGATCGGGCCGGCGGTGTTCTGCATCAGCGAGGTCACGTAGGGCACGCGCTGCTCGGCGTCCGGGTTCACCATGTTCCAGCGCTCGCAATCCTGGCCGTCCCTGGCCAGCAGCGTCAGCGACGGAGCCGACCAGACGTCCGCATCGACGCCCCAGTCGTTCTTCAGCAGCTCGCTTGCTGCGATCGACTCGCGCAGGATGGTGCCGCAACCGATCAGCTGGACGCGCTTCGCGCTGTCCTTGCTGCCTTCGATCGCAGCGCCTTCCTGCAGCAGGTACATGCCCTTCAGGATGCCCTCTTCCTGGCCCGGCTTCAGGCCCGGGTGGGCATAGTTCTCGTTCATGATGGTGATGTAATAGAACACATCTTCCTGCTCCTGCACCATGCGGCGCAGGCCGTCCTGGATGATCACCGCCACTTCATGGCCGAAGGTCGGGTCGTAAGGGATGCAGTTCGGGACCGTGGCCGCGATGATGTGGCTGTGGCCGTCCTCGTGCTGCAGGCCCTCGCCGTTCAGCGTGGTGCGGCCGGCGGTGCCGCCCATCAGGAAGCCGCGCGCACGGATGTCGCCGGCCAGCCAGACCAGGTCGCCCACGCGCTGCATGCCGAACATCGAGTAGAAGGTGTAGAACGGGATCATGGTGCGGTTGTTCGACGAGTACGAGGTCGCCGCGGCGATCCACGAGCTCATGCCGCCCGCTTCGTTGATACCTTCCTGCAGGATCTGGCCGGCCTTGTCTTCACGGTAGTACATCACCTGGTCGCGGTCGACCGGCTCGTACAGCTGGCCCTGCTGGTTGAAGATGCCGATCTGGCGGAACAGGCCTTCCATGCCGAAGGTACGCGATTCGTCGACCAGGATCGGCACGATGCGCTGGCCGATGCTCGGGTCCTTCAGCAGGCTGGTGATGACGCGCACGTAGGACTGGGTGGTCGAGATCTCGCGGCCTTCCGCGGTCGGCTCGAGCACGGACTTGAAGGTCTCGAGTGCCGGTACCACCAGGTTTTCATCCGCCTTGGCGCGGCGCTGCGGCAGGTAGCCGCCCAGGGCCTTGCGGCGCTCGTGCAGGTACTGCATTTCCGGCGCGTCGTCGGACGGCTTGAAGAACGGGATCTCGGCCAGCTTGTCGTCCGGGATCGGGATGGCGAAGCGGTCGCGCATCTCGCGGATGGCGGCGTCGTCCAGCTTCTTGGTCTGGTGCGCGGTGTTGCGCGCCTCGCCCGACTTGCCCATGCCGAAGCCCTTGACGGTCTTCACCAGCAGCACGGTCGGCGAACCCTTGTTCTCCTGGGCGTTCTTGAACGCCGCGTAGATCTTGTGCGGGTCGTGGCCGCCGCGGGTCAGGCGCCAGATGTCGTCGTCGCTCATGTTGGCGACCATCTTGAGCAGCTCCGGGTGCTTGCCGAAGAAGTGCTTGCGCACGTAGGCGCCGTCCTTGGCCTTGTAGTTCTGGTATTCGCCGTCGACGGTTTCCATCATCACGCGCTGCAGGATGCCGTCCTTGTCCTTCGACAGCAGGGCATCCCACTGCGAGCCCCAGATGACCTTGACCACGTTCCAGCCGGCGCCGCGGAAATCGGCTTCCAGTTCCTGGATGATCTTGCCGTTGCCGCGCACCGGACCGTCCAGGCGCTGCAGGTTGCAGTTGACGACCATGACCAGGTTGTCGAGGCGCTCGCGCGCGGCCATGCCGATCGCGCCCATCGATTCCGGCTCGTCCATCTCGCCGTCGCCGCAGAAGACCCAGACCTTGCGGTTCTCGGTGTTGGCGATGCCGCGTGCGTGCAGGTACTTCAGGAAGCGCGCCTGGTAGATCGCCATCAGGGGGCCCAGGCCCATCGACACGGTCGGGAACTGCCAGAAGTCCGGCATCAGTTTCGGGTGCGGGTAGGACGACAGGCCCTTGCCGTCGACTTCGCGGCGGAAGTTCAGCAGCTGCTCTTCCGAGATGCGGCCTTCCAGGAAGGCGCGCGCATAGATGCCCGGCGAGGAGTGGCCCTGGATGTACAGCAGGTCGCCGCCGTGCTCTTCGGTCGGGGCGTGCCAGAAGTGGTTGAAGCCGATGCCCAGCATGTTCGCCAGCGAGGCGAAGGAGGAGATGTGGCCGCCCAGGTCGCCGTCGGCACGGTTGGCCTTGACCACCATCGCCATCGCGTTCCAGCGCATCCACGAGCGCAGGCGCTCTTCGTATTCCAGGTTGCCCGGGCAGTTCACGTTCAGGTGGGCCGGGATGGTGTTGACGTAGGCGGTGTTGCTGGAGAACGGAATGTGGGCGCCGCGGCGGCGCGCCAGGTCCACCATGCGCTCCATCAGGTAGTGGGCGCGCTCGGTGCCTTCATGTTCGATCACCGCCTCCAGCGCATCCAGCCATTCCTGGGTTTCGATGGTGTCGGGGTCGTTGGCAGCTTGTGCCGTCAACTGGTCGAGTTGAGCTGACATTAATGCGTCTCCTAAGATTTGGCGCCCCGACCTTCCTGTGAAATGGCTGGTGGCGATTGGTGAAATTTCAAATATCTGAAAATAAACTCTTAGATTCTACCAGTGGGTTCTGTCTTTTTCAAATTGCGATATGTGATTTCATATAGTGAAATTCCATGCTGCAAGTGCACAATTTCCCCTCTGAAGCTGCTTATCAAGCCTATAACGAAGCGCGGCGCCGATGCGCTGGATCGGCACCCTCTTTTGGCAGATCAGCGCGAATACTCAACGATTTGAGCGCCTAAATATGACAATGCCTGGACCGGTGCGGCGCGCGATACGGATGGCGGCCTTATAATTTCATTTTTGCCTAGCCGTGAGCCTACCCATGCCTGCCCAGAACATCGACGGAGTCCTCCTTTCCCAACAACTGCGCGGCGAGATCGCCCAGCGCGCCGCCAAACTCACCGCCGCCGGCCGACAGCCCGGCCTGGCGGTCATCCTGGTCGGCGAGGACCCGGCGAGCCACGTCTACGTGCGCAACAAGGTCAAGGCCTGCGGCGACGTCGGCTTCCACTCGGTGCTGGAAAAGTACGACGCCGACCTGAGCGAGCAGGCCCTGCTGGACCGCATCGCGGCCCTCAACGCCGACCCGAGCATCCACGGCATCCTGGTCCAGATGCCGCTGCCGAAGCACATCGACCCGAGCAAGGTCATCGAGGCGATCGCCACCAGCAAGGACGTCGACGGCTACTCGGTGCTGTCGGCCGGCGAACTGGTCGCCAACCTGCCGGGCTTCCGCCCCTGCACCCCGTACGGCTGCATGAAGCTGATCGAAACCACCGGCATCGACCTGCGCGGCAAGCATGCCGTCGTGATCGGCCGTTCGAACACCGTCGGCAAACCGATGGCCCTGCTGCTCTTGCAAGCCAACGCCACCGTCACCATCTGCCATAGCGCGACACCGGACCTGGGCATGTACACCCGCCAGGCCGACGTGGTGGTGGCCGCCGTCGGCCGCCGCAACACCTTGACCGCCGACATGGTCAAGCCGGGCGCCGTCGTGGTCGACGTCGGCATGAACCGCGACGACGCCGGCAAGCTGTGCGGCGACGTGGACTACGCCGGCGTACGCGAAGTCGCTTCGCACATCACCCCGGTGCCGGGCGGCGTCGGTCCGATGACGATCACCATGCTGTTGATGAACACCGTGGAGTCCGCGGAACGCGTGCACTCCAGTAGCCAACACTGCCCCAGCCAGGCAACGGGAATGGAACCGAAGCCCGGCGTGGCCTGAACCCTCAAAAGGAACCCCATGACCATCGACACCAGCAATCCCCTCCTCGATTTCTCGGGCCTGACCCGGTTCGACCTGGTCAAGCCGGAGCACGTGACGCCGGCCATCGAGCAACTCATCAAGGATGCCGCCGAGGTCGTGGCCAGACTGGAAGCGCCCGGCGGCAACGTGAGCTGGGACAGCTTCGTGGTGCCGCTCGAGGAAGCCACCGAGCGTCTGGGCCGCGCCTGGGGCGTGGTCAACCACCTGAACCACGTGGCGGACACGCCCGAGCTGCGTGCCACCTACAACGAGAACCAGCCGAAGGTCATCGAGTTCTGGACCTCGGTCGGCCAGAACGAGGCCCTGTTCGCCAAGTACAAGCAGCTGCGCGCCAGCAGCGAGTACGACAGCCTGAGCCCGGCGCGCAAGCGCATCGTCGAGAACGCGCTGCGCGACTTCCGCCTGGGCGGCGCCGAACTGCCCGAGGATAAGAAGGAACGCTTCGCCGAGATCCAGGAACAGCAGTCCGCGACCTCCACCCGCTTCTCGCAGAACGTGCTGGACGCCACCAACGACTACAAGCTCCTGGTCGAGAACGAAGAAGAACTGTCGGGCATCCCGGACGACGTCAAGGCCGCCGCCCGCGCTTCGGCCGAAAAGGACGGCAAGGCCGGCTGGCAGTTCAGCCTGCACTTCCCGTCCTACTACCCGGTGCTGCAGTTCTGCGACAACCGCGCCTTGCGCGAAACCATCTATCGCGCCAGCAGCACCAAGGCCTCGGATGCCGGCACCATGTTCAGCAAGGCCGCCGAGTGGGACAACACCGCCAACATCGTCAAGCTGCTGCAGCTGCGCCATGAAGAAGCCCAGCTGCTGGAGTACGCCAACTTCGCCGAGGTCTCGCTAGTGCCGAAGATGGCCGAGAGCCCGCAGCACGTGGTCGAGTTCCTCGAAGACCTGGCCAAGCGCGCCCGCCCCTTCGCCGAGAAGGACCTGGAAGAGCTGCGCGCCTTCGCGCGCGACGAGCTGGGCATCATTGATCTGCAATCCTGGGACGTGGCCTACGCTTCGGAAAAGCTGCGCGAGCAGCGCTATGCCTTCTCCGAGAAGGAAGTGAAGGAATACTTCCCGGAGCCGAAGGTCGTACAAGGCCTGTTCACGGTCATCCAGGAGCTGTTCAACGTGCAGATCAAGGCGGACGAGGCGCCGGTGTGGCATCCGGACGTGCGCTTCTTCCGCATCGAGCGTGACGGCCAGCTGGTCGGCCAGTTCTACCTCGACCTGTATGCCCGCGAAGGCAAGAACCAGGGCGCCTGGATGGACGACGCGCGCGGCCGTCGCCTCACCACCGGCGGCATCGTGCAGACCCCGATCGCCTACCTGACCTGCAACTTCACCCCGCCGGCGGTCGTGGATGGCAAGCAGCAGCCTTCGCTGTTCACGCACGACGAAGTCATCACCCTGTTCCACGAATTCGGCCACGGCCTGCATCACATGCTGACCGAAGTCGAGGAGCTGTCGGTGTCGGGCATCTCGGGCGTGGAATGGGATGCGGTGGAGCTGCCGTCGCAGTTCATGGAAAACTTCTGCTGGGAGTGGGACAAGCTGCAGCAGATGACTGCGCACGTGAAGACCGGCGAGCCGCTGCCGCGCGCGCTGTACGACAAGATGCTGGCGGCGAAGAACTTCCAGTCCGGGATGATGACGCTGCGCCAGGTCGAGTTCTCGCTGATCGACATGCACCTGCATTACGACTTCGACCCGAAAGCCGAGCGCACCGTGCAGCACCTGATCGACGACATCCGCAAGCAGTTCGCGGTGATGATCCCGCCGTCCTTCAACCGCTTCCAG
Organism: Massilia sp. UBA6681; assembly: GCF_002454935.1. Classification (NCBI taxonomy): domain Bacteria; kingdom Pseudomonadati; phylum Pseudomonadota; class Betaproteobacteria; order Burkholderiales; family Oxalobacteraceae; genus Massilia; species Massilia sp. UBA6681. Next base: position 4,630 of record NZ_DKJX01000033.1, on the reverse strand, counting down.
CACTCCTTCGGCCACATCTTCTCGGGCGGCTATGCGGCCGGCTACTACAGCTACAAGTGGGCCGAGGTGCTGTCCGCCGACGCCTATGCGGCCTTTGAAGAGGCGCTGGAGTCGGGCCAGCTGCAGGAAACCGGCAAGCGCTTCCAGCAAGAGATCCTGGCAGTGGGCGGTTCGCGTCCGGCGCTGGAATCCTTCCGCGCCTTCCGCGGCCGCGAGCCTTCGATCGACGCGCTGCTGCGCCATAGCGGCATGATCCAGGCCGGCACTGCGCAGGGCGGCGCGAGCGCCTGATGTTCCAAGGGGCGGCCTTGCAAGCCGCCCCATTCTTTTACAAGCACCATGACGCGCATCGACTTCCATACCAACATCCCCGACAAGCTGGCCTACGCCTGCCGTCTCGCACGCAAGGCCTATGCCGCGAAGGCCAAGCTCGTACTGCTGGCCGAGGACGCCGCGCAGGCCGAGGCCCTGAACACGGCCCTGTGGACGGTGTCAAGTACCGACTTCATCCCGCACGTGCCGGCCGGCGACCCGCTGGCGAATGAAACGCCGGTCATCGTCACCTTTGATGAAAGCATCGCGCTGCCCCATCATGAGATGCTGGTCAACCTCACCCGCCGCACGCCCGCTACACTGGAACAGTTCGCGCGCGTGTTCGAGATCATCTCGATCGACGAAGACGATGCCGCGGCCGGGCGCCGGCGCTACGTCGCCTACAAGAAGCAGAACTATCCCCTGACCCACTTCGTCGCAGGACAGTCATGAGCCAGAACGCCCCATTCGACCCCAGCATCCCGGTACTGACCGAAGTCGTCGCCGAGCCGGTCGCGCCCGCGCCGGAGCCGGAGCCGGTCGCCGAACAGCTGGAGCGCCGCGCCAACGAACGCTGGACCGGCGAGGAATGGAGCGTGCTGGAGCGCCGCGTCACCGAGCGCGTGCTGCAGCAATTGCAGGGCCGGGTCGACTTCGTGCTCGAGCAGCGCGTGCGCGACGCCATGGCCGACGCCATGCAGCGCACCCTGGAAAGCTTCACCGCCGACCTGCGCGCAGGGCTGCATGAAGCTTTGGGCGAGATCGTCAGCCGCGCGGTGGCGCAGGAAATCGACCACCTGAAAACGCTGGGTAAATAACCGGCCGGTCCACCCCATGCCCCACGGTTTCCGACGTACGACAGAGTCCGTAGGTATCCGCTAAGATTGCAGGCTCTGCAATCATTCACTCTCCCTTGTGAACCGAAAGATCCTGATCGCGGCGCTTACGGGCGCAGGCGTCGCCATTGCCGGCGCCGTCCTCTACTTCACCGGCACCATTGAGCGCAGCCCTGGCGCGCTGGCCGTGTTCACGCCCAAGGCGGCGAAGACGATCCCGTTCTGGCCGGCGCGCGTCACCACGCTGGCCGGCGACGGCATCCCCGGCGCGGTCGACGGCCCGGCCGCGAGCAGCCGCTTCGACGATCCCTTCGGCGTCGCCCTCGACAGCCAGGGCAAGGTCTTTGTGGCCGACGCCGGCAACAGCAACCGCATCCGAACGATCGCGCCGGACGGCAGCGTCGCCACCTTCGCAGGCAGCAAGGAAGGCTTCGTCGACGGCAAAGGGACTGCGGCCGCCTTCCACACCCCGTCCGCGCTGGCCTTCGACCACGAGGGCAACCTCTACGTGGCCGATACCGGCAACCATGCGATCCGCAAGATCGCGAAAGACGGCACGGTGACCACGCTGGCCGGCAACGGTACGCGGGGCGAGCTGGATGGCATCGGCCGCGCGGCCCGGTTCAACGGCCCGGTCGGCCTGGCGGTGGACGATGCCGGCATCGTCTACGTGGCCGATACCTACAACGACCGCATCCGCCGCATCGGCCGCGACGGCAACGTGACCACCATCGCCGGCAGCGGCAAGCCCGGTCTTGCCGACGGCCTGGCGGCAGCGGCAAGCTTCGACACCCCGAGCGCCCTCGCGGTGACGACCAACGGCACGCTCTACGTGGCCGATACCGGCAACAACGCGATTCGCCGCATCGCCACCGACGGGTCGGTGACGACCATCGCCGCCCCCGCCGAGGGCGAGCGCCGTGCGCCGCTGCGCCGCCCGGTCGGGCTGGCGCTCACCCGCGACGGCTACCTGTACATCGCCGCCAGCTCGGGCGGGCGCATCCTGCAGCTCACCCCGGAAGGCGAATTCCGTCCGCTGCCGGATGCCGACGTGCCGGCCTCGAACGACGGCTTCGGCCCCGACGGCACGGTGCAGCTCTACGGCCCGCGCGGCATCGCGGTCGAGCGCGACGGCAGCCTGGTGGTGGCCGATGCCCAGGCCCACCGCCTGCACCGCCTCGCCAGCCCGCGTCCCGACGAAGCCGCGCCCGTCCGCCCGCAGCCGGTGGCGGTCGCGCGCAAGGAACCGATGCCCTGGCCGGTCGGCCCGCAGGACATGGTGCACGAGGTAGTCGGCGTGATGGGCGAGGTGCGCGGCAGCTACAACGGCGACAGCCGCGACCACTTCCACGCCGGCCTCGACGTGCGCGCCGACGTTGGTGCGAAGGTGCTGGCGGTATTCCCGTCCAAGGTCTCCGACCCGTACGCCAACTGGGGCTTCGATTCGCTCAGCGAAGGCATCAGCGTGGGGCCGCTCTCCTACATCCACATGCGCGTGGGCCGCGACACCCGCGGCCGCCCGCTCGATCCGCGTTTCCAGGTCATGCTGGGTACGCGCGGCAAGGCCGAGCGCGTGCGCGTGCCGCGCGGCACCCGTTTCGCCGTGGGCGACCCGCTCGGCACCATCAATGCGATGGCCCATGTGCACCTCGACTACTACCAGGGTGGCGCGGTGGTCAATCCGCTCAGCCTTCCTTTCGTCGGCTTCCTTGACACCGTCGCGCCGCGCATCAACAGCATCGCCCTGTTCGACAGTAGCGGCAAGCGCCTGCGTCCGCCGACCGGAACCCGCAAGAACCCGGTACTGGACAAGCGCCTGCGCGTGCCGCGCTCGCTGGGCGAGGTGAACATCGTGGTCGACGCCTACGACCAGGTGGACGGCAACCTGGCGCGGCGCCGCCTGGGCCTGTACAAGCTCGGCTACCAGCTGCTACGCGCCGACGGCACGCCCGTGCCCGGTCATGAGCGTCCCCTGATCACGCAGGTCTACGACCGCCTGCCGCGCAACCCGGACGCGGTCAAGGCCGTCTATGCGCCCAACAGCGGCATCACCGTGTACGGCAGCAAGGCCACCCAGTTCGCCTATGCGCTGCACAGCCGCCTGCGCGATGGCGAAGTCGAGACCGGCAGCTGGCAGCTCGGCGACATCGCGCCGGGCGAGTACATCCTGCGCATCTACGCGGCCGACTACGCCGGCCAGGTGGCGCTGGAAGGAAGGGATTTGCCGCTGGTGATCGAGTAAGCCTCTGCTATAGTTGGCGCACCCCGACAGTCACGAAGGAGCATCGCATGGACGCATCGATGTTGCTGATGGCATTTTCCGGCGCTTTCGTCGGATCGCATTTTCTCCTGTCGCACCCCTTGCGCCGCCCTCTGGTGAAAGCCATGGGCGACAAGGGTTTCCTCGCGCTGTACTCCCTCGTGGCCTTCGCCACACTCGGCGGGATGGCCTGGGCCTACCCCAGGACCCCGGCCGGGGCGCCGCTCTGGACCGTCGGCGACGGGCTGTGGGCGCTGGCGACAGGCCTGATGCTGGGTGCTTCCGTCATGCTGCTCGGTTCGCTGGTGCGCAACCCGGCCATGCCCGGCGCCACCAATGCGGCCAGCGCGCAGGCACGCGGCGTGTATGCCATCACCCGGCATCCGATGCTGTGGGCATTCGCCATCTGGGGCATGGTGCACATCCTGGTGTATCCGGTGACGAGGAATATCATCGTCGCGCTTGCCATCATCCTGCTGTCCCTGCTCGGTGCAGCGCTGCAGGACCGCAAGAAGGCCACGCTCGATCCGCAAGGCTGGCCAGCCTGGGAGCGGCGTACCAGTTATTGGCCCTTCGCGGCGATCATTCAGGGCCGAGCGCGCTTTGGTGGATTTGGCGCCCATGCGCTCGGCGGTGGCCTGCTGGTGTGGCTGCTGGCGACCTGGGCGCACATACCGCTGGCCGGACGGGCGGCGGGCATCTGGCGCTGGTTGATCTGAATTTTCTAGATTCTCCCGCACCAGCGCGGAACATGTCGGTGGCGCGGGCCCCACCGACATGGTGCTGGCGCTCGCGCTGTCCAAACAGGGCATCCGGGTCTACATCGTCATCCAGGCCGACGGGTCCGGCACGACCTCACGCGCCATGGCCAGCCTGGGGCTAGTCGAACTTAGTATGCGCGTAAGCGTCGAATCATGACTATGGAAAGCACATTGGGCGTTGGACACGCAGCGAAACTGCTAGGAGTCACGGTCAAGACGCTGCAACGCTGGGAGCTCGAGGGGCGGCTGATCCCGGTGGCGCGCATCGCCATCGCCCGCCGGCGTTATACCGAGAGCCAGCAGCGTGAGGCGCTGGAGAGTAAGCATGCTGTTGGCGCACCGGATCAGAATTGATCCTACGCTTGAACAGCGCGGCTATTTCGCGCGCGCTGCCGGTACCGCCCGCCGGGTCTGGAACTGGGCCCTCGCCGAATAGCAGTGCCAGGCTGCCGCTGGCGGAT
>NZ_DKJX01000021.1:0-5366 GCF_002454935.1 Massilia sp. UBA6681 | reverse complement strand
ACGCCGCCGGCCGCCGCGCAAGCGCCGGCGCCGGCCGGCACTGCCCCGGCCAGCGCCGTCCGCCCGTCCAACAGGGAGGGCCAATAATGCCCGGTAACCGTCCGCACTACATCCTGCTGCCCGTCAGCCCGCTGTTCATCACCTTCAGCCTGGTGTGCGCCTTCATGCTCAACCTGCTGCCGATGGGCCGCTGGGTCGGCGCGCCCGACTTCGTCGCGCTGGTGCTGGTGTTCTGGGGCATCCACCAGCCGCGCAAGGTCGGCATCGGTGTCGCCTTCGTCATGGGCCTCCTGATGGACGTGCACGACGCCAGCCTGCTGGGCGAGAATGCGCTTGCCTATACCCTGCTGTCCTACCTCGCCATCATGATCCACCGCCGCGTGCTGTGGTTCCGCCTGACGACCCAGGCCATGCACGTGCTGCCGCTGCTGCTGCTGGCGCAGGCGGTGCAGTTCTTCGTCCACTTCACCGCCTCGGGCCGTTTTCCCGGCGTGCTGTACTTCGCCGAGAGCATCGTCGCCGTCGCCCTGTGGCCGGTGATTACCTGGCTGCTGCTGGCGCCGCAGCGCCGCGCGGTCGACCGCGACCATACCCGCCCGATCTGACCGACCGAACCGAGTTTTCTGCGCTGTGACCGAATTCAAGGACAACGACCGCGAGATCCACCTGTTCCGCATGCGCCTCACGGCGCTGGTGGTGCTCGTCTTCATCTGCTTCGGCCTGCTGGTGGCGCGCTTCGTCTGGCTGCAGGTGCTGCGCCACGACCAGTTCGCCGCGCAGGCCGAGGGCAACCGCATCGCGCTGGTGCCCATCGTGCCCAACCGCGGCCTGATCGTCGACCGCAACGGCGTGGTCCTGGCGCGCAACTACTCGGCCTATACGCTCGAGATCACGCCGTCCAAGCTGCAGGCCAACCTGGAATCGACCATCGACGAGCTGTCCAAGCTGGTCGAAATCGACGCACGCGACCGCCGCCGCTTCAAGCGCCTGCTGGAAGAGTCGCGCAGCTTCGCCAGCGTGCCCTTGCGCACCCGCCTGACCGACGACGAGGTGGCGCGCTTCACCGCGCAGCGCTTCCGCTTCCCGGGCGTGGAGGTGCAGGCGCGCCTGTTCCGCCAGTATCCGCTGGGCGAGACCGCCTCGCACGTGATCGGCTACATCGGCCGCATCAACCAGAAGGAGCAGGCCCAGCTCGAGGAAGACGGCCTGGATGCCAACTACAACGGCACCGAGCATATCGGCAAGGAAGGCGTGGAGAAGAAGTACGAAAACCACCTGCACGGCATCACCGGTTACGAGCAGGTCGAGCGTACCGCCGGCGGGCGCGCCGTCCGCACGCTGTCGCGCACGCCGCCGACGCCGGGCAGCAACCTGATCCTGTCGATCGACATCGAGCTGCAGAAGGTGGTCGAGGAAGCCTTCGGCGAGCAGCGCGGCGCGCTGGTGGCGATCGAGCCCGCCACCGGCGACGTGCTGGCCTATGTGTCGCGCCCGGGCTACGACCCGAACCTGTTCGTGGACGGCATCGATACCCAGAGCTGGAACGAGCTGAACACCTCGCTCGACCGCCCGCTGATGAACCGCCCGCTGTCGGGCGCCTACCCGCCGGGATCGACCTTCAAGCCCTTCATGTCGCTGGCCGCGCTCGAAATGGGCTTCCGCAAGCCGTCCGACGCGATCCGCGACGCCGGCTTCTACGTGCTGGGCGGGCACCGCTTCCGCGACGACAAGCCGGGCGGCCACGGCGTAGTCGACATGTACAAGTCCGTGGTGGAGTCCTGCGACACCTATTACTACCAGCTCGGCAACGAGATGGGCATCGATAACATCTCGAACTTCATGAAGCAGTTCGGCTTCGGCGAACTGACCGGCATCGACCTCGAGCACGAGAAGGCGGGCGTGCGGCCGTCCAAGGAGTGGAAGGCGAACCGCTTCAAGAGCCGCGCCGCCGGCAGGTGGCAGGGCGGCGACACCATTTCGATCTCGATCGGGCAGGGCTACAACAACTACACCATGATCCAGCTGGCCCACGCGGTCTCGACCCTGGCCAACAACGGCATCGTGATGAAGCCGCACCTGGTCAAGCTGATCGAGGACGGCGCCACCAAGCAGCGCACCCAGACCGTGCCGAAGGAAACCCGGCGCATCCCGCTCAAGCAGGAAAACATCGACTTCATCAAGCAAACCATGGTGGGCGTGACCCAGGATTCCAACGGCACCGGCCGCCGCGTGTTCGCCAACGCCGGCTACGTCTCGGCCGGCAAGACCGGTACCGCGCAGGTGATCGGCCTCAAGGGCGGCAAGTACAACGCCCACGCGATCGACGAGCGCCACCGCGACAACGCGCTGTACGTCGCCTTTGCCCCGGCCGACAAGCCGACGATCGCGCTGGCGCTGATCGTCGAGAACGCGGGCTTCGGCGCCGCGGCCGCGGCCCCGATCGCGCGCAAGGCGCTCGACTACTACCTGCTGGGCAAGCGTCCGGCGCCGCCGGCCTCGAAGACGGCGCCGGCACCGAAAGCCGCGCCGGCGCCGAAGGCCGCGCCGCCCGCACCGGCCGCCGCGCCGGGCCCGGTCATCCAGGCCGCCGCCGCGGGCGCGCCCGGCGTCCCCGCCACACGAAAGGAATAAGCCATGGCGCACATTCCAGAACGCCGCTCGCTGCGGCGCCGCCTGCGTCCCTATTTCGCGGTCTTCGACTGGCCGCTCGGCCTGGTGCTGTTCGTGCTGATGATGACCAGCCTGATCACCATGGCCTCGGCCGGCGCCGAGTTCCCGGACCGCGTCGAGCACCAGATCCGCAACTTCCTGCTGTCCTTCGCCGTCATGTGGATCGCCGCCAACGTGCCGCCGCAAACCCTGATGCGGCTCGCCGTGCCGATCTACACCTTCGGGGTCGCGCTCTTGATCGCGGTGGCGATGTTCGGCATCATCAAGAAGGGCGCGCGGCGCTGGCTGCACGTGGGCGTGGATATCCAGCCCTCCGAGATCCTGAAGATCGCGACGCCGCTGATGCTGGCCTGGTACTTCCAGCAGCGCGCCAACGCCGGCACCTGGAAGAACTACCTCATCGCGGCGGTGATCCTCCTGATCCCGTTCACCCTGATCGCCAAGCAGCCCGACCTGGGCACCGGCCTGATGGTGTTCGCTTCGGGCTTCTACGTGATCTTCCTGGCCGGCCTGCCGTGGAAGGCCATCATCGCGCTGGGCGTGTCGGCCGCGGCGGCGATGCCGATCGCCTGGTCGATGCTGCACGATTACCAGCGCGAACGGGTGATGACCCTGATCGATCCGACCTCCGACCCGCTGGGCAAGGGCTTCCACATCATCCAGTCCGAGATCGCGATCGGTTCCGGCGGCCTGCTCGGCAAGGGCTACGGCCAGGGCACGCAGGGCGCGCTGGAATTCGTGCCCGAGCAGACCACCGACTTCGTGTTCGCCGTGTATTCGGAGGAATTCGGCCTGGTCGGCAACCTGTTCCTGCTGTTCGTCTACCTGCTGCTGATCGGGCGCGGACTGATGATCGCCGCGAATGCGCCGAACACGTTCACGCGCCTGCTGGCCGGGGCGATCACGATGATGTTCTTCACTTATGCTTTCGTCAACATGGGCATGGTGATTGGTATCCTGCCCGTCGTCGGAGTTCCCTTACCTTTCATGAGCTACGGCGGAACAGCCTTTATTACGCTCGGCCTCGGCGCTGGTATATTGATGAGTATTCAAAGACATCGTAAACTAGTGCAGACGTAATTTAACAAGGACCGCGCATGGCCGTTCCAAGAAAACAACTTGCCACGGTCATCGCACTGGCCATCTTCGCCACCGGCTGCAGCACCACCGACACCGGCGAGCGCAAAAGCTTGATTCCTTTGCCGTGGAAGCATCCCAAGGCGAAGGTTGGCGAACTGCCCAAGCTGCCGCCCGCCAATTCCGGCCGCGGCGGCTACTACAAGGACGACGGCCCCGGCCTGAATCCGCCGGCGGGCCTGATCGACCTGCCCGATGCGGTGGTCAAGGCCGAACCCTATTCGCGCTGGGCCAACCGTCCCTACTCGGTGTTCGGCCAGACCTATACCCCGATCCTGCACCAGGATCCCTTCGTGCAGCGTGGCGTCGCCAGCTGGTACGGCGTGAAGTTCCACGGCCAGAAGACTTCGTCCGGCGAACTTTACGACATGTACAAGATGACGGCGGCGCATCCGACGCTGCCGATTCCTTCCTTCGCACGCATCACCAGCGTCGAAACCGGCAAGTCGGTGGTGGTGCGCATCAACGACCGCGGTCCCTTCCACGCCAGCCGCATCGTCGACGTGTCCTACACGGCGGCGCTCAAGCTGGGCCTGCTGGGCAAGGGCAGCCACGAAGTCCAGGTCGAGCGCCTGTTCCCGGACGATCCGATCCGCATGGCCTCGGAGCGCCGCGTCGCCACTTCCGAAGCGCAATCGGCGCCGCCGGAAATCACCACGCTGATGCTGGAAGACCGCGTGCGCACCGACAGCGCGGCCGTGGCCGAAGTGGTGCCCAAGCTGGTCCCGCGCGGCAGCTTCTATGTCCAGCTCGGCGCCTACAGCCGCTCCGGCACCGCGGAAGCCATGAGCGAAAAGCTGATCGATGCCGGCATCGAAGTCGGCAAGCTCGAAGTGGTGAAGGTGGGCTCGGTGAACCGCCTGTACGGCGGGCCGTTCGGCAGCCGCGAGGATGCGGCGGCGGCGGCGCAAGCGGTGCCGTCCTCGTTTGGACTGAAGCCGATCGTCGTCAAGCGATAAGCGCTTCCAGAGAATCTTTACATCCTACGGAACGCCTGTATTGTTCGGCACCAGGACGTGCCGGACCGATCAGCGGCAGGGACGCAACTGCACCCCGGCGAAGTCGTCGGCAATGCCGGCGACGCGGCTGCGCTCGTCCGGCGTCAGGTCGCGGAACTGCCAGGCCGCGCGCGTACCCTGCGGCCCGCGCGGCAGCACCCGCACCCCGCGCACGCCCTGTTTGCCAAGCGCCGCCACCAGGCCCTGTGCGGCGGTCTCGGTCTTGAACACGCCCAGCGACACCGCCCACCTGAGCGGCGAGTCGCCCTGCATCACGAAGAAGTTCTGCACGCCTTTTTCCTTCAGCTCGGCCACGCGGCGCTCGGCGCCTTCCTTGCCGCCGTTCGGCGGCAGGTAGACCAGGTGGCTGGTGATTTCCTGGAAGGGCACGCCCGTGCGCACGGCGCGTGCGCCCAGGTCGAGGCGGGCGATGCGGGTTTCGAAGCGGCGCGCATCGGCCGCCGCGAAGGCGCCGGCCTGGGTGCAGGCGACCGTCTCTACCTGCGGCGCGGGCGCTGGAACGGGTTCGGCGGGCGGCGCTTCCGGCGCGGCCGGCGCCGC
>NZ_DKJX01000010.1:10028-10471 GCF_002454935.1 Massilia sp. UBA6681 | reverse complement strand
CGTGCTGCTCGGCGCGGGCCTGCCGCTCTGCTTGCTGCTGCTGGACGGCGTGGCGCGCGGCACGCTGTCGCGCGTGGCGACCGAATGGCTGCTGTTCGCGCTGGCGCTCGGGGCCCTGGCCGGGCTGGTGCTGCAGGTCGCCTTCGGCAACGAGACCGGCGTGTTCGAGGTGCAGCCGGTCGAATTCGCCAAGCTGGCCCTGGCCGCCCTGAGCGCCCATTGCCTGGCGCTGGCAACCGGGGCGGGGAGCGAAGTTCGCGGCTGGCGCGCCTGGCTGCGCATGCTGGCGCCGATCCTGCTGTTCGTGCTGCTCGTGGCGGTGGCGCTGGTCCAGGTGGACGACTATTCTCCGCTGATCCTGCTGCTGGTGTGGGGGGCGGTGAGCTTCCTGGCCTGGTGCCTCGCCACCGGCCGCCGGCTGCAGGCCGCGCTCGCGGGCGGCC
>NZ_DKJX01000010.1:8276-9978 GCF_002454935.1 Massilia sp. UBA6681 | reverse complement strand
AGGCCGCGCTCGCGGGCGGCCTGTGCTGCGCACTGCTGGGCGCTGCGCTGGCCCTGCAGTCGGTCGGCCCGGGCTTGAGCGGCGGCTTCTATGCCGAACGCTTCCAGGTCTGGGCCGATCCGGCCGCCCACCCGCACACCGGCCAGCAGATGCTGCTCGGCGCCCGCGCCGTCGCCGGCGGCGGCTGGCTCGGTGCGGATGGCCTGCTCGGCCTGGCGTCGCTCGGCCAGGCCGGCGGAGAAGCGCTGCGCATCCCGGCGGTACAGGACGACTTCGCGCCTTCCTTCCTGCTCAACCGCCACGGCCTGCTGGGCGGCCTGCTACTGTGGGCGCTGCAGGCCGCGCTGCTCGGCTGCCTGCTGCACGCGGCGGTCGCCGCGTGGCAGGGCGCCCTGGGGGCCGGCGACTTCCGCCGCGCTTGGCTCGGGCGTTTCCAGTGCTTCCTGCTGGCCGGCGGCGCGGCCTTCCTGGGCGGGCATTTCCTGCTGTCCTGGGGCACCAACCTGGCGCTGTTTCCCATCATGGGCCAGCCGATGAGCTTTCTCTCGAGAGGCGGCTCGCACCTGCTGTTTTTCATCTGCCCCCTGCTAGCCTTCGGCGTGGCGAGCGTTCAATCTTTCGAGGAGAATCCAACATGCCGGTCTACGTCCAACACGAAGTCCTAGCCAGGGTCGACGATGTCTTCAATGCCGAGGCGCTGTGGCAGGCCCCGGGCCTGGCGCTGTTCTCGCGCCGACCGCTGCTGCGCGACCTGCTGGAGCGCTCGCCGCGCGAACAGCGCGGGCGCGCCGCCACCCGCTGCTTCTCCCACGTCACGCTGATGCTGCCGCAGGACGAGGTCGACGACGACCGCCACCTGACCCGCGGCGCGCGCGTGCGCGACCTGGCGCAATCGCTGGCGGCCCTGCACCAGAAGGATTTCGGCGACCTGCTCGGGGGCGACGAGGTGCGCTACCACGTGGTCGGCAACGATGCCGTCGCCAACGGCGAGGTCAAGGTGAAGTTCGGCCACGCGGTCTACCTGCCGGCCCCGGGCGAACAGCTGCTGTACACGGTGACGGCCTCGCGCGACAGCGCCATCTGGCAGCCGGTGTGCGCGGTGTACCCGAACCAGCGCCTGACCGTGGTCGGCCAGGACGAGGCCAATGCCACCTTCGCGGTGCCCGGCTGGCCCTTCGGTGCGGAAGGTGGCATCCTCCTGATCAACGACGGCGCCGACAGCGAGATGGAAGTGCAGGTACGCCCCAAGGACACGCTCGACTGCCGCTTCGACGCGGCCGGCGGCTACTACGTCATCCGCAGGAAGGCAAATGGCGACGGCGCCGGCCAGCGCCTGCTCCTCAGAATCAGCCGGGCAGGCACGCCGGCACGGGCCAACCCGGCAAAGGCGCCGAGCGCCGTGCTAGCGCGCGCGCCCTCGGTATGGAAGCCGCGCGAGGCCAGCATTGCCGAGAGCGAGATGACCGCAATGCCGCTCGCCGCCCCGCCTGCCGCCGCCCCGCTCGCGCTGGAGAATGACGCTACCTACGCCCCGGTCGCGCGGCACCGCATCACGCTCGCCGCGCTGGCGCTGCCGCGCCTGAGCCGCTACCGCGACACCGGCGCCGCCGCGCTCGAGATCGGCCTGGGCAGCAGCCTCGCGCCCTGCGCGCCCGGCAAGGACAGCCTGATCCGCTTCCTGGTGGACGACGCCGACGACGTG
>NZ_DKJX01000010.1:0-8178 GCF_002454935.1 Massilia sp. UBA6681 | reverse complement strand
CGGCCCCAGCCTGCGGTTGCACGCGGTGGCGCCCGGCATGGCGGACCGCTACGCGGCCCTGCTCGCACTGCCGCAAGGCCCCGAGCAGCCGGCGGCGGCCGGCACCCGCCTGGTGTTCGGACGCGGCATGCCGGCGCTGGCCGGGCTGCGGGTGCTCGACGGCCCGACCTTCCTGCGCCATCTCGATGGCAGCGCGGCCGCCAGCGCCGACCGCCTCGGCCTGTCGCGCAATGCCTTCGGCTGGGAAGCCACCGGCGAAGGCTTGCGCATCGTGCGACTGTCCGAGACCCAGGCGCTGTTCCACCTCGATGCGGACCTGAAGCTGGTGGCGCCGATCACGCAGGCCACGCAGGAGCAGCCCTACCTGCTGCCCTCCGGCCACCACCTGGTGGCCGGCCACTACGTGCTGCGCTTCGACGCTTGAGTCCAGCCATGCCGTCCGCGACCGTCATCGCCGCCTATTGCGCCGGCCTGCTGCTGACGCTGTGCCTGGCCGCCTGGCTGACCCCGCGCGCCTGGTGGCGCCGTGCGAACGCGCGCGCCCTGGCGGTGCTGGTGTGCGGCACCGCGCTGCTGGGGGGATTGCTGCATGCGCTCGTCGAGCCGGATGCGGTTCCGCGCGCGGCCACGCTGGCGGCGCTGCCCGTGTCCGAGGCGCCGGTGGCGGGTGCGCAGTACCGCGTGCGCGACCATCTCAACCTGCGCGAGCATACCGGGATCAACGCGCGCCGCCTGGCCGTGGTGCCGGCCGGCGCGCGGGTGACGGCGACCGGCCAGCGCCGGGGCGACTGGTGGCAGGTCAGCGCCGTGGTGGATGGCCGCCGCCACGATGGCTGGGCCAGCAGCCTGTGGCTGCGCCGCGCCGACGAGAATTCAGTGGTCTTCTGAGCCGCCCAATCGCATCGGGTTGAAGTACAGGCCCTTGGCGCACTGGGTCGGCCCGACGCGCACGAAGCCGAAGGCCTCGTACACCGGAACCGCGAAGTTCGAGGAGTTCACCGTGAAGCTGCCGTCGCCGCCCGCCGCGATCGCCGCCTCGCGCGCCGCCTCCCACAAGGCGCGCGCCACGCCTTGCCGGTGCCAGCGCTTGCCGACGAACAGGTGGAACAAATGGCTGCGGTCGCGCACCGCGACGAAACCGGCCAGCTGGCCGTCGATGAGCGCCACGTGATAGACGTGGCCGCGCGCCAGGAAGCCGCGCACGCCCATCTCGTTGTTCTCGGCAAGGAAGGTCGCTGCGCCCTCGGGCGGCGATTCGTGCACGATGTATTCGCGCGCCAGCTCGCGCAACAACGCTGCCACGGCGGGGATGTCCGTGGCCACTAGCGGTCGGATCAACATGGGTTTCGCGGCAAAGGTGTTTTGGGAATGCCACAATATCACAGAAAACACTTTCCGTACGGCAATTTAATTGACTGTGGGTAGCGAAGCCACCTACACTGGCCAGACCATGCCAGACCCGAGCTCCCCGTCTTCTTCCCCTATCGGCGCGAGCCTCGCCCATGGCCTGTTGTCCGCCCCGCCCGGGCGCCGCAAGGTGCCGCTAACCCGGCCGCTGCGCCACCCGCGCTACCGCAATCTCTGGCTCGCCAACATGGTCTCGAACATGGGCACCTGGATCCAGACCTTCGCTTCGGCCTGGCTGGTGGCCTCGATCTCGAGCTCGGCCTCGATCACCTCGCTGGTGCAGACCGCGACCTATGTGCCGGTGTTCGTGTTCGCCCTGCTGGCGGGGGTCGTGGCGGACGCCGTGCACCGGCCAAAGTTCCTGTTCTACTGCAACCTGTACATGGCGCTGTGCGCCGCCATCATGGCGCTCCTGGCGGGCACCGGGCTGGTGGCCGCCACGCCGGTGCTGCTGCTGACCTTCTGCATCGGCATCGGTACCGCCTTCATCTGGCCGGCCTGGCAAGCCGCCATGTTCGGCCTGGTCGAGCCGGATGAAGTGGAGGCCGCGGCCACCCTCAACAACCTGTCCTACAACCTGTCGGCCATCATCGGCCCGGCCGTGGGCGGCCTGCTGTTCGAGGGAATCGGACCGGGCGCGCTGTTCCTGGCCAATGCCCTGTCCTTCGCCGGCCTGCTCGGCGTGTACTGGAGCTGGTGGCGCGAAGGCGGGCCGCAGCCGCTGGCGGCCGAGGGCTTTCGCGCGCGCTTCGTGTCGGGCGTCCGGACCGCCTTCGGCTGCGCGCGCTACCGCCGCATCCTGCGCAACGTCTGCACCGTGTTCTTCTCGACCATCGCTTTCGCCAGCCTGCTGCCGGTCTACGTACGCGAGGTGCTGCGCATGCAGTCCAGCACCTACGGCACCCTGATGGGCTGCCTGGGCGGCGGCGCGGTGCTGGCCGCCTTCTTCCTGCCGCAGCTGCGTGCCCGGGTCGACAAGACCGGCGTGCTGGCCGGCGCCATGCTGGTCTACGGCGGCATGCTGCTGGCCATGGCCGCGAGCCGCTCGCTGTTGCTGCTGGTGCCATTGATCCTGTGCGGCGGCATGGCCTGGTCGGCCACGGTATCGACCCTGAACGCCGCGGCCCAGCTGTCCTTCCCGGCCGAAATCCGCGCCCGCACCCTGTCGATCTACCTGTTCGTCATGTCAGGCGGCTATGTAGCGGACAGCCTGTTCTGGGGCCAGGTGGCCGAACGATGGGGCGTGCGCGCGGCCCTGGGCGCCGCCGGGGCTTGCGTGCTGGCCAATGCGCTGGTCCTCGTCACGGGAAGCAGGAAAAACCCGCTCTAATCGCGGCATGAAAGGAGCTTGTTCAGGTGTAAAGTAGCGGGATTGTCCAGCCGATCCGCCTCATGCCCTCATCCGACATCCTGTCCGCCTTCGATTTTGCGCCGCGCTACGACGTGGCCGTGGCCAGCCGCCGCGGCAGCGGCCCGGTGCAGCGCCCCGAGAACCAGGACAATTTCGTCGTCATCGATGGCGCCGGCCAGGCCCATTACCTGCTCGGCCAGGTGCCGCAGCAGGCGCAGGTCGGGGCCTGGCCCGCGGGCCACGGCCGGGTGGCGGTGCTGGACGGGATGGGCGGACACGGCCATGGGCGCGAAGCCGCGGAGGCGGTCGCCGCCGGGCTGCTCACGATTCCAGCCTGCCGCACGCCAGCCGAGCTGGCGCGCCACCTGGACGCCTTGCACGCAGAACTGCAGCGCCATTTCGCCGTCGACAGCGGCCCCCGCCCCGGCACCACCCTGACGATGCTGGAACTGCCGGCAGCTTCCGCGCCCCTGCTCTACCATGTGGGCGACTCGCGCCTGTACGAGATCGGCCCGGAGCGCGCCGTGCCGCTCACCGTCGACCACGTTCCCGCTACCGCGGCGGCCCTGGCCGGCCGCATCGACGAGGGCACTTGGCGCCGCCAGGTGCACGGCGCGCACGCGCCGCAGATCGCGCAAGCCTTCATCCTCGGCAATGCCTTCAGCAAACCGTCGCAGCTCTCGAACCCGCTGTTCGAACTGAGCCCGCTGAACCTGCCGTCCTGGCTGTGCGCCCTGCCGGACCGCCGCGTGCTGCGCCTGCGCGAGGACGCCTGCTACCTGCTGGCCACCGACGGCTTCTGGTCCTGCGCCGCGCCCGACCGCTTCGTGGACCGATGGCCGGACCTGCTGGCCGGCGCGCCCGACGCCGCGGCCATGGTCGGCCGCCTGTTCGGCGCGATGGAAAGCGCCCCGCCCGAGGGCTTGCACCCCGACAACCTGACCGCGCTGGTACTGCGTCCCCTGCCGCTGCAGGCCGGCGGCCACGCGGACGAAACCGCCCTGCCGGACGATGCGCCGGATTGAAAAATTCCCAACAGAAAATAATGTTGCTAATCAATGAATGCGGCGCGCCGCTGGGCAGTAAAAGGGCGTAAGCTAGCAATGTTGTCGATTACGATCGAGTCCGCCATCGTCCCATGAACCGCTGCCGCAATCCCGAGCATCCGCACTGCACCGTCTGGGTCATGCCCGGCGAGCAGCTGTGCGCCCACGGGCACGCCCAGCCGGCTTCCGATGGCGCCGCTTCCGGTGGCGGCCTGCCCGCGAGCTTCGAGGCGATCAGCGCGCTGCGCGCCCAGCGCGTCCCTGACGCGGCCGCAACGCGCACGAGCTGCGGCTTTGGCCGCCCGCAACTGCACATCAGCGGTTTCGACCCGCGCGCGGCCGGTGGGCGCCATGCCATCAAGCTGGAACTGCGCGGCATGCCGATGGATTGCGCGGCCGAGCTGCGCATGCTGGTCCGTTCCGGCCTGCGCCTGCGCGAAGGCGAAAGCTATGTCTTCCAGCGCACTTCGCGCGGCGACTGGCGCCCGGTGTTCCTGGAATTCTCCTCGCGCGGCCTGGAGCACGGCCAGTACCGCATCGACATCGAGCTGCACAGCCGCCATCCCTCGCTCCCCGGAGCGGCGCGCACCTGGACCTGCTCGCCGGTGATCCTGGTGCCGCGCATGGATGCCAGCCTGGGCGAGATCCACCAGACCTTCCTGGCCACCCACAAGAACGTGCGCGTGACCGCCGACGACGCCGGCATCGCACGGGTGCAGGCGCCGGGCGGCGGCAGCCTCGACATCGACGTCACGGCCCGCGACGGTTCGATCGCCCAGCTGGACATCCGCGATCCGCGCGACGGCGGGGGCAAGGTCGACCTGGGCTTGTCCACCATCGCCTGGGACGAAGACCTGATCGAGATCGACGTTCCGGTGCAAGCGGCCGGCCATCCCTGCCCGGCCAGCACCGCCTGCCTGGTGCACGCGGAGCCGGATTCGAGCGCGCAACGCCACTTGCGCCTGTTCGCGCTCGACGAATGCGTGCTGGGGCGTTTCGAAGAGATCGATCCGGAAGCCGACCTGCTCTTGACGCACTACGGCGAACACGGCGAGGAGCGCGGCGGCCTGACGCGCCGCCTGTCCGGCCGCCATGCGCTCATCCGCCAGGGCCGGCATGGCTTCGAGATCGAGGACGTGTCGCGCTACGGCCTGCTGCTCGACGGCGTCTGGCCGGGCAAGCACACGCCGACGCCGCTGCGGCTCGGCATGCGCATTGCCCTCACTGCCAGCATCCGTGGCGTGGTCGAACTGGAAGTGAGCGCCCTGCTGCCGCACGGCGTGATCCTGCACCGCGTCGACGCGGGTGCGCAGGCGGAAGCCTTCTGCATCCTCGCTCCCGACACCGATCCGGGCCGGCGCGAGGTCCTGGCTGCGCCGCGCGCCGCTGGCATGCCGCTGCTGTTCCACCGCGACGCTGGCTTCTGGCACCGCGACCAGCTCACGGGCGTGGAGACGCCGCTGTCGCCGGGCGCCAGTCTGGAGCGATTGTCCGGCATGGGCCGGCAGCTGCGCTTCACGGCTCGCCCCTATCCTGAGCTCGCCCAGGAAATGCGCGCGCAGACGCTCCGCGCCGGCGAGCGCCGGCGTGCACAGCCCGCTGCCTGGCTCGGCAGCTGAGCCGCGGCTCAAGCGCCGTGCGGGCGCAGGAGCAGGAAGACCAGCGAGGTACCGGCCAGCAGCGCCGCCTGCAGCGCGAAGACGATGACCGGGATCTTCAGGTGTTCTGGAATTTTCATGGCGCGTCCTCTCAATGGCGTTCAGAGAAAACCCGTACGGGAGCACCAGTTTACGCCCGCCGCAAACGACGCTGCGCCCTGTAGCCGCGCGACAATCTAACTCCTGCCCACAAGCCTGCGCCGGCGCACGCTGGTCAGGCGCATACCGGGGCCGAGTGCCCAGGCCAGAAGTGAGCCTGCACAAAAGCAGCGGCGTGCCACTCACTTGTACCGAGAATGCCAGTCTCGCATCGCTTCTTTTTCTGAATACCCACCTATTTTACTGATAATGAATAGATGAATGAGGACTGCGAGACCGCTGCCGATGCCGCCTCCAAGCACCAAGGTCCAACCCATCCAGTCAGGCACCGGATCGTCCCAGCTGGTTCCAGTAAATACCGAATGCAGCAACAAAGGGGACACCATGCAAAGAATAAGGACGATTATCGAAACCAAACCCGCGAGGATTCTGTATTGCTTAAGGCTCAAATTGACTCCTCACATGGTGAGCACTCCAATTGACCGGCGGTTGCCGCGAAAGACGGCAGTATGCACTTCCAAGCAAGCCTACTCGCGCGGCCCATCGTGCCGCCACGCCGCCGGCCACGCCGGCAGCGGAATGCGTTCCTGATCCCCCGGCACCGGCACGAAGGCATTCGCTTCCCAGTCGCGCGCCGCCTGCTCGATGCGCTCGCGGCTGGACGAGACGAAATTCCAGAAGATGTAGCGGCGTCCGTCCAGCGGCGCGCCGCCGATCAGCACGAAGCGCGCGCCGGTGCTGGACGTGACCCGCACCGGCATGCCCGGCTCCACCATGGCCATCGTGTTGGCCGGGATCGCTTCGCCGTCGACCTCGATGGCGCCCATCGGGGCGTACACGGCGCTCTCCTCCGGCAGGCCGCCGAGGTCGATGGACGCGCCCGGCGCCAGCTGCACGTCCAGGTACAGCGTGGTGCTGAAGGTCGGCACCGGCGACGTGCGCCCAAAAGCCGTGCCCACCAGCACCCGCACCGTGGCGCCTTCGAACTCGACTTCGGGAATCTGGTCCGCCGGAGTGTGCGAGAAGGCGGCCGGCGCTTCCTCGTGCTCGCGCGGCAGCGCCGCCCACAGCTGCAGGCCGTGGGTGCGGCGCACCCGGTCGAGCAAATCTTCCGGAGTGCGCTCGGAGTGGACGATGCCGCTGCCGGCCGTCATCCAGTTGATCGCGCCGGGCTCGATGCGCTGTTCGGTGCCCAGGCTGTCGCGGTGCATGATGGCGCCCTCGAACAGGTAAGTCACGGTGGCCAGCCCAATGTGCGGGTGCGGGCGCACGTCGTGGCGCGCGCCGGGCTCGGCTTCCACTGGGCCCATGTGGTCGAAGAACAGGAAGGGTCCGACCGACTGCCGTGCGGCAGCGGGCAGGATGCGCCGGACCTTGAAGCCCCCGCCAAGGTCCTTGTCATGCGATTTGAACAGGTGGGCAATGGCCATGACACTCCTCCGATGTGAACGATACGCCTACTGTACACCATCCGCCCTCGCCTGCAGGCAGGCCGGAGAATGGGTCTAGACCAGCTCGCGCAGCACGCGAAAACCCACGATGTCGTTCGACAGCACGCTGGAGAAACCGTTGCGCAGCGCCGAACGCAGGTAGCGCGGCGCGTACAGCCAGGAGCCGCCGCGCAGGATGCGGCGTGCCCCGTCGCCGCCGGTTTCCCATGCGCTGCCGTTGAGCGGCGCACCGATGTAGTTGTCGTGGACGACGTCCTGCACCCATTCCCACACGTTGCCGTGCATGTCGTACAGGCCCCAGCGATTGGCGGGGAACATACCGCACGGGGTGGTGCCGTGGCGGCAGGCGCCGCGCGCGCCGCCGTTGTAGGTGAACGTGCCGTCGTAGTTGGCCTGGTCGGGACCGATGGTGTCGCCGAAGCTGAAGGCAGTGCGGGTGCCGGCGCGGCAGCAATACTCCCACTCCGCTTCGCTCGGCAGGCGGTAGCGCTGGCCGGTGGCTTGCGACAGCCACCCCAGGTAACGCTGGGCGTCGTGCCAGGTGACGCCGACCACCGGGTGCGCATCGGTCTGCGTGAAGCCGGGCGCCAGCCAGTCCACGTCGCCCTGGGGCTCCCAGCCGGTCGCCTGCACGAACACGCGCCATTCGCCCACCGTGACGGGATAGCGTCCCAGTGCGAAGGGCCGTTCGATGCCGACCCAGCGCTGCGGCGTTTCGCGCTCCAGCCAGCGCTGCTGCGCGCCGGCCGCCATCGCGATCCTGCGCTCGTGCTCGTGGGAACCCATCTGGAAGCGGCCGGTCGGGATCAGGACCAGCGAGGGCCCGCTGCCGGCGCCCTCCAGGAAAGGGTCGCACAGCACACCGTCGCCGTCGGCCACCGGGCTGGCGGGCGTCGGCATGAGCTGCTGCAATTCGCTGGCCGTGCGCGCTGCCTGCAGTTCGCGTGCGCGCTTCTGCTCCGCCAGGTAGGCCGCGGCGGCCTTGGCCTGGGCCGCCTTGCGCTGGGCTTCTTCCTGCGCAAGGCGCGCCTTGGCGGCTTCTTCCTCCCGCTTGGCGAGCAGTTGCTGGCGCAACGCTTCCTTGCGCGCCGCGCGCGCCGCTTCCTGCTCCGCGCGCTCGCGCCGCTGCTGCTCGCGGCGCTGGCGCTCGACCAGGGCGCGGGCCG